>CAXGSZ010000110.1:0-7128 GCA_964012455.1 uncultured Alphaproteobacteria bacterium | reverse complement strand
ATATCATGGGAATTCCGGTCGATGAATCCGAAGCGCTACTCGACGAGATTTGGGCTTATACGACGCGCAAAGACCACACATGGCACCATCATTGGCAGGTCGGAGATGTTGTATTCTGGGACAACCGGGCCGTAATGCATCGACGCGATTCTTTCGATCCGGGCCAGCGCCGGATCATGCATCGCACGCAGATTGCGGGCCGCTCCGCGGCCTAGTCGAAGGACAGTTCCTGCAGGGTGCAACTTGCCAATGTCTCTTCGTTTAATCGCAGAGGAGACCTTGGCCGTGCTGTCAGCCAGCCTCCTACGGCTAAAACCTAGCCTGAAAGCAATGGTTCGGCAGCGGAACTGAACAACGGAAGATCGATGATCGCGCCGTCGGAAGGCTTAACCTCCAGGAATGTCGCCAGGTCCGTAGGAAGCGATCCACCTATAAACATAGCAAGGCCACGGGTCTCCGCGTTGCGAACCGCGGCCCGTAGCTGTCCCGCACCCCCAATTCGAGCGAATGCGAATCCAACCGTATCAGCCGTTGCCGCCGCGTTGGCGATGTCGTCATCATCGTAAATGAAACCAGACGCAGCCAACCGGACCGGGCTGACGTCTTTCACCGCCGCAAGAGCATCCCAATCGTCGGCGGCACATGGCTGATCCAGCCGCTCGACCCCAGAGGGATCGAGTGCCGTGATGAAAGCAATGGCATCGTCCGGGGTATAGGCCTGATCACCACAGAGACGGAAGCGTGTGTGATCATCAACAATCTCACGCACCTGGTCCAAAATACCGAGATCTACTGGCACGTCGCCCGTCAGCGGCACCCGGATGACCCCTCGACCAAACTGCGGAAGTATCTCCAGTGAATCGGAAAAGCAGGTGTGTCGCTCGTATCGACAAGCCCGACAAGCGGCAACTCTATCGGCGACTCCACAGACACTTCACCGGTCGCCACTTCGACTGCCGCAACCAGCGCTGTCGTCGCATAAGGTGCCGCACGAGGGGACTGCAGGTAGAGAGCCGTCGCGTAGGAGATCGGTGCACCGATACTCGCGTTGGCAAGCGTGCAGACAATCATCCACGCCTGCTCCAACGTCTCTGGCGTCGTCCCGTCCACGATCAAGGCATCGCCATACCCGGTATCGCCCGACGAAAGCTGCAATTCGACAAAGACAACATCGAATCCCTTCACGTCGGAGAGCCCTTCAGTCAACGCGATCGCCGGCGAAAGAGCCAACTGACGCACCTTTAGGCGTTCAATGATTAATGCGCTGTCCATCGCGCAAAGATGTATCACACGAGGACACCACTTGGCCGGGCCATGCACAACAAGGTCTTAATATTGGAAAGCGCTTGCGAATCGATGCGTATCTTCCAACATCAAAAGCAATCATGAATGGAGCCTCGACGATGAGCGATGAATGGCAGTATCAGGTGCGGATCAATCTCGAAGACACCCGGGCCGAGACGGCTCGACAGGACCCACGAGACCCGAGCCTCGCGCCACTCGGCGACATTCTGGTTCGGCACAATGCAGCGCTAAAATGCCAGTACGACTCTTTCGCCGGATATTGCGCCGAAGCCGAGGCCCAAGGCATCGACAAATATCCGCTGTATCAGTGGACAAAGGACACGATCGAAGATCCGGCGAAAAAGGCAAAATACCTGAAAGCCTTCACCCTCTTTGTCGACGGTGACGAAGTATACGACAAGGCGAAGGCAGATCCCCTAGAGGCTGATTTGCAACCGTTGGAGGGAAGTGGGCTGCTGGACAAGCTCTCGAAGCACGACACTAATCCAGCGAACAATCCACAGCCGCCAAAGAAATACCGGCAATCCTAGATATCAGTCGGGCGCCATCCCCTTCTTGCCCAATTTGCCGAGCGCTTCATCCGTCTTCTCTAGGTGTAAGGGTCCCTTCCCGCGCAATACAACCGGGTCTTGCTGAATTGTATATTCGTATATGTTGTAATCTTGACCCGGTTGCCCCAAGGATCGAGAAAATCGCGGAAACGACTATCGAACAATTCGACGCCCATCTCGATCAACCGTTCGCGAACGAGCTCGTTGTTGTCGACGCAATACAGAAGTGCCGATAGTCATCCGGGTCCTGCCGCCGTCCCCGCGTAAAATTGATGAACTGATCACCAGAAATAAATGAACGCGATATCCTCGTTTCGGCTCGTGACCTCGAAATCCAGAAAACGCTCATAGAATGCCAATGCCTCATCGATGTCATAGACCTCGAGGGCCACGTGGTTTATACGTGTTCCGTTCGCCTTCCGGTCTCCGACCGCCATCGCCGTGAACTCCGTTCCTATATTCGTGACGGCAGTTTATGTTGAGAAAACAGGGAGGATCGACCCTCCAGTCATCCATCAAACATCGACAAACGGCGCCATTCAACGTGACGAAACGCACCCGCGCGCGCTATATCATGTCATAAACATTCGAGCACAAATCGCACACCATGACCGAACGCAACGCTTCCGATAACGACGTCCCGATCTGGGTGCTCGATACGGTGACTAAACCGAAGCCGGAACACGCGGGTTCGGTCATCCTTGCGGGCAGCCACGGCGGCATCTATGCAGGTTATCTTGCGGCATCGGCCGGACCGCGAGGCATCATCCTCAACGACGCCGGCGTCGGCTTGGACCGGGCGGGGATCGGCAGCCTCGACTATCTGGAAGACCTCGGCATTGCGGCGGCTACGGTCGCACACACGACCGGCATTATAGGGGATGGCGAGGACATGCACGCCCGTGGTGTCATCAGCTACACGAATGCCGCAGCCGGCGCAGTGGGGTGCGCGGTGGGCGAAACCGCTTCGGAATGCGCCCGCAAAATGTGTCTCGCCGAGCCGTTCAAAGGCGAAGCGCCCAGTCATTCCGAAGGCCGCTACAAGTTCCGCGCCGAACGCTGGGAACCGGAAGTTTGGGGCATCGATTCCGCATCCCTGCTAATTCCGGAGGATGCGGGCCGGGTTGTGGTCGTCGGATCGCACGGCGCTATCCTCGCGGCGAATCGAAACGGCGGACAGGCCATCTATCAACCAGTCCTCGCGGCTGTCTTCCACGACGCGGGCGTTGGCCGCAACCGTGCCGGGATTAGCCGCCTGCCGGTCATGGACGAACAAGGCGTCTCGGGTGCCACTATCAGCCACGAGTCCGCACGTATCGGTGATTCCCGCTCGATCTGGAACACGGGCCGTATCAGCTATGTGAACGAACTTGCGGCGGCCTGGGGCGCCCGCGCCGGTATGAGCAGCCAGGATTTCGCCATCGCCGCGATACGCAACCGCCCCGGAAGGAGATTTCTGTGAGCGTACAACGCATGCATATCGGGAACGCAGCCGGATTTTCCGTCGACAGGATGGATGTGGGCGGCCCTGTGGCGGATGCACTTATCGAATCAGGACAACCGGCGGCACTGTTTTACGAGACCTTGGCGGAGCGGACGCTGGCAATCGCGCAGCGGGAGCGCCGTCGCGATCCCGAAAAGGGCTATACACCCGACCTCGCGGGTTTCGTTCGGCCGGTGCTGAAGCGTTGCGTTTCAAGCGGCATCCCTATCATTGGTAATTTTGGCGCCGCCAATCCCATAGGCGCGGCGCGACATCTGCATGAGCTTGCCAAGGAGCTCGGCATTGAGGGCCTCCGCGTTGCCGTAGTCGACGGCGATGACTTGCGGGAAGACATTCGCGGCCTGCGCACCGAAAAATGGGGGGATGAAAAGCCGCTGGACCTAGCGAACACGGAAATCCTTGCCGCGAACGTCTATCTCGGTGCGCAACCGATCGCGGACGCCCTCGATCTTGATCCGCACATCGTGGTGACCGGACGGGTTACCGACTCTGCGCTCGCCCTTGGTCCTCTAATGCAGAATTTTGGTTGGGCGGCGAACGATTGGGACAAAATGGCCGCCGGAGTGTTAGCTGGTCATTTGCTTGAGTGCGGCTCCCAGATAACCGGCGGATACCATGCCGACCCCGGACGAAAGGACGTCTCCGGCCTTGCGAATGTCGGATTTCCTATCGCCGAGGTAGAGGCAGATGGCGACATCTTCGTGACCAAACCAGCGGGCACGGGCGGCGTGGTCAACACGCGAACCGTCAAGGAACAGATCCTCTACGAACTGGACGATCCCACCCACTATCTGACACCGGATGCGACGCTGGATATTTCCAATGTCCAAGTCGAGCAGGTCGGCCCGAACCGTGTACGTGTCACCGGAGCCAGAGGAAGAAACGCTCCGGAAACACTTAAGGTCACGATCAGCGCGGATGGCGGTTGGCTTGGCGAAGGCGAGATTTCCTATGCCGGACCAAATGCCATGGCGCGCGCCAAACTAGCGGCAAAGATCATGCGTGAACGGGTCAACCATCTCGGTCTCGATTGCGACCTCCGCACAGATCTCATCGGCACCGTCAGCATCCACGACGGAGATACCGGCGAGCTGACCGCTTCCTTCGATGGCGAGCCGCGCGAAGTGCGCATGCGTGCCGCCGCGAACGCACACGACGAAGCCACTGCAGCTCTCGTCGCGCGTGAGGTCGAATCGCTTTATTGCGATGGCCCGGCCGGTGGCGGCGGCGTGCGTCGCAGCACGACATGGCGAGTCAAGACGGGCTCCGTTCTGGTGCCGCGGTCGGATGTGAAACCCCGCGTGACCCTGGTGACCGAAGATGACCTCTGACAACATTATCGAGGTTCCGTTGTACGAGATCGCCCATGGACGCACCGGCGACAAGGGCGACCGCCTGAACGTTAGCATCATACCGTTCGACGACAGCGGGTACGACGCCATTGCCGAACAGGCGACTGAAGCTCGTATGCTGGATATGTTCCGTCATCGCGGCGCTACTGAAGCTCGGCGATACGATCTGCCGAAGCTGAAGGCCTTCAACTTCGTTATCGAGAATGTGCTGCAGGGCGGCGTGAATAACAGCCTCAATCTCGACGGCCACGGCAAAACTCTATCCTTCCATGCATTAACTATGACGGTACGGGTGACACCGGCAATCTTGGCGGCAGCGGAACAGGCCCGCGGCGATTAAGACATCGCGACCATTTGACCCTGTGCGACCTTTAGACATATTTCTGGAAAGGGCTGACTGGATCGAAGGAGCAAACCATGAGCGACCTGCCGAAGAGGGTGGACATTCAAGAAGAAGGTCCGCGAGAGGGATTCCAAATCGAACCGGGCCCGATCAGTACTGAACGTAAGATCGAACTGATCGATGCGCTCTCTGAAACCGGTCTGAAGAAAATTCAGGTGGCCTCTTTCGTCAATCCGAAACGTGTGCCCGGCTGGGCGGATGCGGACGCCGTGATCGAAGGATTCGCCGCCAAGGAAGGCATCGTATATCACGCGCTCTGGCTCAACGAGAGGGGGATTGAACGCGCCATGCAGCACAGCGATAAGCTCAGCCACATGGGCTCAATCTCGACCACCGCGTCCGAGACCTTCATGAAGCATAACACTAACCGCGGCTTCGAGATCAACCGGGAAGTTCAACGCGGTCAGCTAAAGCTCTACAAGAAGTACGGTATCGAAGTGCGACGTGCGTCGCTCATGACGGCCTTCGGATGCAATTTCGAAGGCTCGGTCGCGCCCAAGACAGCGGTGGAGCGCCTGCGGGAAATCCTCGATATCGCGGCGGAAGAAGGTACGGATATCGAAATCCTGAGCCTCGCGGATACTATGGGCTGGGCCGCGCCAAAAGGCATTAAAGAGGTTGTCGGCAAAGTTCGCGAAACATGGCCCGACAAGCGCATTTGCCTGCATTTGCACGACACGCGGGGGATGGGTGTCGCAAACGTCTATGCCGGGATGGAAATGGGCGTCGACCTTTTCGACAGTTCGGTCGCCGGCCTTGGCGGTTGCCCTTTCGCAGCCCTGATGGGTGCTGCTGGCAATGTCTGCACTGAGGATGTGGTGTTCCTCTGCAACGAGCTCGGCATCGAGACCGGTGTCGATCTCGACAAGCTGATCGAGGTTGCGCGTCTCGCCGAGGATATCGTCGACCACCCGCTGCCGGGCTCAATCATGCACGCCGGCAGTCTCACCCAGTACCGCGGTGCGATGGCGGCCGAGTGACCTGCAAACATCTTCCGACAGAGACACGCTGTCGCTCGTTGTTTAAATTCGCGGAACACCCTCCCCCACACACAATGAACGCGCGATAGTGACGTAATGAAAAAGAGAGGTTTAGAGAGGGTCCGGTAAGATGGCCGGTCAGCCCGACTTGACAGCATGATCGGGATCGCATCAAGTTTTACATTTTGTCACAACTCAGGCGACACACGTAACGTACCTCCCCTCTCTCATCCCTTCTCACTCAACCGGGGGTACAATCCTAGCCATCGAATAAGGGCCGTCGATACTGCCGCATGCTGGAAAAGGCGAGTTTGGACGTTGAACACTCCATAGGCTACTGGCAGCATGAGGCACAGCAGCGCATAAATGCTCAGAGCCTGCAATTTTTACCCATAATACGGACGGCATCATCAAGTCCTATCTGGGCCAGACAGATCCAAATAATTAAGAATTCCGTAGCAGCACCAAATTATTTGGCAAAGCTCACGATAGCCTCAACGCGATTCCGCTGCGGATAATCGGTCCAGTCGCCCAGCTCGAAGAGGAGGAAAGCGAGACGGATGAGGAAGGGGAAAACTAAGAATGAAAACGCGTACGAGCCTCTGAATGTAGTCGGGAGACATTTAAAAAACGACCTCTTATTCGAGAGCCTTGCATATCCGTCATAGTTTTCTGAGTGCGTTGTCACACGCACGAAGGCCTCAAGCGATCTAAGACGACAATTCTTAAAATTTTATAGGGCTTTGCCCTCACGGCCGTACTCAGGCCTTGCCTTTTTTCTCCGCTTCTTTCGCCAATCGTAGCTCGCGCAGTTTCTGTGTATGCGCGCGCTCCTTTCGGGCGATTTCCTCGCGTTCCTTTAAGGCCCGTTTGTAGCTTTGTTGCCGTTCCTCAGCCCGTTTTAGCGCGGCAGATTTTCCATCATTCATTGCGTGTCTTCCCCTTTTCAGGCCATCGATAGCCAACAGGACGGTTCGGACCGAAAATTGGCGGCCACTTCTTTGCATGAAGTGGCCGCGCTCGATCAATCGAT
>CAXGSZ010000109.1:0-7128 GCA_964012455.1 uncultured Alphaproteobacteria bacterium | reverse complement strand
GTCATTATTACTGCTTCCTGGGCTTTTGTCGTTCCGGGGAACGCCGTGCGGTAACACGGAAATATTGCCTGAGCGTGACTGTGGAGATTTCCGTTCGAATCCCGTGCTCAGTCAATAATTCCGGACCGCCCTCGCGTCAGGAATGACAGTCTGATAATTGGCACCGTCATTCGTCGCGTCCGACGGCCTTTATGTCCTTGAGGTCCGATATTTCCGTTTCCGAGAACCCCCAATCGGACAGCACCTGCTCAGTCTGTGCGCCAAACTCTGGCGGGCCGAACTTGATGCTGCCGGGTGTCCGACTGAAGCGGGGTGCGGGTCCAGGTTGCACGATGCCGTCTACCTCGACGAAACTGCCGCGCGCCTTGTTGTGTGGATGATGCGGCGCCTCGCTGAAACTCAGCACGGGTGCAAAGCATATGTCGGTGCCCTCCATGATCTCGCACCATTCGTCACGGGTCTTTTCTTTGAATTTGCCGTCCAAGAGTTCAATGATTTCGGGCCAACTCTCGGGTTCCAGTTGAGGCGGCAAGCTGGCGGGATCGATATCCAGCGTCTCCATCAACAAGTTATAAAACTTCTCCTCAACGCAGCCGAGCGAGATATGCTTGCCATCCTTCGTTTCATAGCACCGCCAGAAAGGAGCGCCGCCGTCGAGTGGGTTGCTTTCGCGCTCATCCTTCCAATGACCGGAAGAAGCGAGGCCAAAGCACGCCATAGCAAGATAGGCAGAGCCTTCCGTCATCGCTATATCAACAACTTGGCCCTTACCTGAGTTCTTTGCTTCCAGAATACCGGCGAGCAGGCCGAGTGCCAGAAACATGGCGCCGCCGCCCATATCGCCGATCACATTAAGGGGCGGGACCGGGCGCTCCTTGGTGCCGATGGCATGCAGGACACCGGAAAGCGAAATGTAGTTGATGTCATGTCCCGCGACCTCGGCGAGCGGGCCGCTTTGACCCCAACCCGTCATCCGCCCGTAAATGAGGCGCGGGTTGCGCGCCATACAGACATCGGGTCCCAGACCAAGCCGCTCCATGACACTAGGCCGCATGGGGTCGATCAGCGCGTCTGCGTTTTCGATCATGCGCAACACCGTCTCCACGCCTTGTGGGTGTTTTAGATCTACCGCGACCGACGGTCTGCCGCGGCGGCGGATATCCGCTTTCGGGCCTGCATACTCGAAGCCGAGGCCTGTCGGTGCCTTACGGTCGATGCGCACGATGTCCGCGCCAAGATCCGCGAGGAGAGAAGAACACAGGGGACCGGGCCCGATGCCGGCGATCTCAATGATCTTGTAGCCGGCAAGCGGGCCCCCTTGATTAGCAGTTTCCGTCATCGGATTAGTGATTGGCCCCGATGAGGAGGTCCATGCTTTCGCGGGCGGCCTGACGTGCCCATGCGTCAAGTGTTTCACCCGATGCGCTGCTGATCGGATGGTCGATCACAACGAACGGATATCCGTCCGCGCCGAGTACTTTAGCCATCAGCTCCGCGGCGCTCACGAACTGCGTCGTCATGATGCCAACGGAGGGCTTGCCGATTTTTTCGCCAATCACTGCGTCATGCAAACTGCACGACGAGCAACTGCCTCAGTCGCCGATACCGGCAACAACAGCGTCCCAGTTCTCTGCTTCCTCGACGAGGTGAGCATCTGCCGGTGCGCTGTAATTGGACTTGATCGTGCGTACAACTTCGGCCACGCCATATGTTGTCTTCAATTCGTCTTCGAAAGAATCGAAGAACGGGATCGTGTTCTTCTTTCCGTTCGAGATGATGCCCACGGTGGTGCCTTCGAGCACAGAGAGACGGGACGCGAGTGCGAAACTCCCGCTGTCTCCTTCGTGGGTGGGATCTAAGATTTCAAGGCTCATTCGATTTCCTCTTTATCGCTAAAAATTCATTTAGTCTGCAGTTGGTTCGCAATCTAGACAGGCGCCGACCGCAACAGTGACGGCTTTGCTCTTATGGCCGAGCCAAGGTGGGATTACCGCACCGAACCCACCGGCAGGTCCACCGGCCGCAATTACAAGAAGGTGCTCCGGATCGGGCAGGGCGGGATACTCTTGATCGCCACGGCCGCCGACAACATTGCCCTTGCCAACGTCTGCCCATTCGCGTCTGAGGATACGTGCGTTCTCGAACACATATTCCTGGATATCCCGACGCGACCAGCCCGCATCCTTGAAATGCTGTCGCAGTTGCGGTGGAATCACAATGGCATAGTTTCCGGGGTATATCGAATAATGGCGCAGATTCGCCTTTATTTCCGCACAGAACGTATCGAGGATTTCCTCGGGCTTTGTCGTCCATTCATTCATTAGTTGCCGCGGCGCGCCGGCGGCCATAACGGTTACCGCGGAGGCGTCTCGCGGAATACCGCGATTTTCCGACAGGGATTGCCACGGACAATCTTCTTCATCTTCCGCAATGCAGTAGCTGAGCTTGCCAGGATGGCCAAGCGTCGAACGATCGATCTCGCCGGGACGGACATCCAAAAGGTTGCAGAGGACGAGGCGGACTGTGCGGCCGATCACCGTTGTCGCGCGATCACTGGATCCGAGTGCATTGAATGAACCGCTCATCCCGACTTCTTGACGCACCGGGCCATTGATTACCACGAAGACAGCGCATCCGCCGGTACTTGCGGTAGCGCCGTGCACGAGGAAGGGCTCCTGGAGCATCGCGGTGACGGTAGCCACAACGAGGGGGAAATGCATTGGGAGGCATCCGGCCATGACTGCATTTATTGCGAGTTTCTCCGCCGTGATAACGCGTTCACGAACGGGTTCTATTCCAATTAAATGTTCGGCCGGTAACATTGCCCAGTCGAGGCAGGCTTGCACCGCGTCTGACGTTGGCGGAACAACCGGCAGGCCGTCCGTCCATTTGCGGCTGTGATAGAACTCCTGAGCAGCGAGGATGTCTTCTACCTCGTAGCGTTTTGATGCCAAGCTCATGTCGTATGTCTCCAACTTTCCGGTATGCGTAAATGGATTATTCACAGGTCGAAAACTTACTGAAATTAATATCCGATACGTGAAACTAATGCACATATTGTATTAACGAGAATTACATGAGCGAGACAAATGTCGGCCCACTCGAGCGAGGGCTCAATCTCAGTACGGGCCACCTGCGTGCGCTGGTCTCAGGCGCGCAATTCCGTCGATGTGTCTATACCGCTCGGGCATCTCCATCATACCGTTGGAACCGGCAGCCGTCTCCGTGTGGACGTGACGTCCAGTAATTTTCCGCGCCGCGCCCGCAACACGAACAGCGGCAATCTTGCTCAAGCCAGGGACACTGAAAGGGATATTCGTATCGCGCGCAACACGATCCATCATGGCGATGGAATTGGATGCTTTCTGGAAATGACGGTTCTGCAGAATTGAAACGGTTCACGTGAGCGGCGCGAAACATGGATGTTACTCCGGGGCGCCGCAGGCGAACCCAGATTTCTGACTGAGCGCTCCAGACCGAAATTCGGCAGATAGGCCAGAATCAGGAAAAATTCCGGATAGCGGTTTGCGATTCCGGAATGACGATTGGAGAGGGAATGCGCGTCCTTGTCTTTTTGGTACGTGGAGACGGACGACGGTTTGAGCTGGGCTTACGATGGACTAGACTCTATTACGAGGAATTTAGGGACCGAAGCGATGACCCCAGAAGATATTTTGAAATACGATCCGATCGTTTTGACGCAGGAACAGCGCGAGTTGTTCTTCGAGCAGGGCTTTCTCGCGGTCGAAGGTTTGGTGAGCGACGAATGGTTGGACTGTTTGAGGCGACGCTCCGATGAGATGACGGAGCGGAGCCGGCAATTCACCGAGTCGAATAAGGAATACGATCTCAGTCCGGATCATACGGCCGATAACCCCTACGTTCGACGCCTGCGTGCTCCGATCGACCGGCATCCGGATTTTTGGGAGTTCGCGCATAACTCAGCATTTACCGATGTCGCCGCCGATCTGGTTGGCCCGGACGTTAAGTTCCATAGCTGTAAGTTGAATTACAAACATTCCGGTGGTGGCGAAGTGGTTAAGTGGCATCAGGATATCCCAGCATGGCCGCATACGAACTTCAGCCCGGTGACCCTCGGCATCTATTTTCACGATGTCGATGAAGCCGAAGGCCCGCTCGCTTGTATTCCGGGCAGTCACAAGGGAGAGCTCTACTCGCATTTCCATCAGGATCGGACTTGGAGCGGTTATCTTTCAAAAGACGATCTCATGAAGGCAAAACCCGAGAACGCCGTTAACCTGACAGGAAAGGCGGGGACTATTATTGCCATCAACTGCCGGACTATTCACGGCTCGATGGACAATAAGACCGACCGTGTGCGCCCGCTGTTACTATATGTCTACAGCTCAGCCGACGCTTTCACATGGGTCCCGAACCCGACACCTTGCTCCCAGTCGGGCGAAATCGTGCGCGGCAAGGCGGCTCGTCACGTTCATATGGAACCCTACGCTCATGAGGTGCCGCCAAATTGGGATAAGGAAGGCTACGGCAGTATTTTTGCTTCGCAGCGTAAGGAAACGTTGGCAAAGGCCTCCTGATGACGCCTGAAGATATACTCAAGCACGACGGCCGGGTGCTGACGCAGGCGCAGCGGGAGTTCTATTTCGAGAATGGCTTTATGGCGGCGGAGGGTTTGATTCCGCGCGAGTGGACGGATCTTGTAAAGGTGGCCTCCAACGAACGGATCGAGGCAAGTCGCCAGGAGAAAGAGTCCGGCGATGAGTTCGATCTGGCGCCGGAGCATTGCGCCGAGAAACCACACGTGCGACGGATCAAGCGTCCGGTCGACCATCATCCCGTTTTTCGCCGGTTCGCGGTGGAATCGCCGTTGGCGGACATCGCGGCTGATCTTGTTGGTCCGGACGTAAAGTTCCACAGCTGCAAGATTAACTACAAGCATCCTGGTGGCGGCGAGGTCGTGAAGTGGCATCAGGACATCTGTTTTTGGCCCCACACAAATTACAGTCCAGTGACGCTTGGGTTTTATCTTGATGGATGCGAGGCGGAGCAGGGGCCGCTGAGCGTCATGCCCGGCAGCAATAATGGCGAACTGTTCAGTCACTATGATGAGGACGGGAACTGGGTCGGCACCGTTTCCGACACGGATATGGCGGCTCAGGATATGGATAACATCGTGGGACCGACGGGGCCGGAGGGGACCGTGTTGGCGCTCAATTGCCGGACGTTGCATGGCTCCAAATCGAATGCGACGGATCGCGTGCGACCGATACTACTCTATGTCTACACGTCGGCTGATGCGTTTCCATGGACTTACCACCCGACGCTGACCGGCCTGTCGGGCGAGATCGTGCGAGGCAAGCCGGCCGAATACTCTCACATGGATCCACGACCGTGTCCGGTACCGCCCGATTGGAACAAGACCGGCTATGGCTCGATCTTCACCAGCCAGGAAGACGGTGACGGCGGCACCATGATGTAAGCCGCTTCAGCTCAAGGATATCACATGAAAGCGCTCGTCATTGGAGGGACCGGTCCGACCGGGCCGCATATCGTGAAAGGTCTTATTGAGCGCGGCTACGCAACAGCAATCTTGCACCGTGGAACCCACGACAGCGAACTGATACCTCCGCATGTGGAACGCATAATCGGCGATCCACATTTCAGGGAAACCCTTTCAGAGGCCCTGGGTGACCGTCGCTTCGATGTCATTGTCGCGACTTACGGGCGTATCCGATATGTAGCGGAGGTAGTGGCGGAACATACGGACCGCTTGATCACGGTTGGCGGCTCGCCCGGCTATCGTGGCACGCGCCAGCCGGAGCTCCTGTTCCCGTGGGGTCTGCAAGTACCGCTGCCGGAGACAGCTCCGCAAGTGGAAACGGAAGAGGAATTTCGGTTCGGCTATCTGGCCCGGGTCAGCGAAAAAGCCCTAATGGCGCGGCACAATGCGGGTGCTTATATTGCCACGCATCTGCGTTATCCGCTCATCTATGGTCCTCGGCAACTGGTTCCGATGGAATGGCGGGTCATGCGGCGGATTATGGACGGCCGGACATTTATTGTCCTGCCGGATGACGGTCATCTTCTGTTTTCACGAGGATATGCGGTGAATATGGCCCACGCGGTCTTGTTGGCGGTCGACCATCCCGCTGCGTCAGGCGGTAAGATATATAATGCGGCTGACATCCATCAGTTCTCCTTAGGCCAGTGGGCCGAGGTGATCGCCCATGCCATGGGTGCGGAGTTGACTTGTGTTGGCATTCCCGGCGATTACGCCTACCCGGCCCGCGAACTGGTAATTGGGCGAACGGAAATGCACCACCAGCTCTTCGATACCCACGCCATTCGGGCGGATCTCGGCTACACAGACATCGTACAACCGCGTGAGGGGTTGGCAGAGACTGTTCGCTGGTACTGCGACAATCCTCCCAATATGCCGGATGAATTCGAAGCCGACCTACAAGTGCACTACAAGACTGAGGACGAATTGGCGAAATTGGATCGGGATTACCGCGAACGCCTTGCTGCGGTCGAACACGTCTCGCGCCCTTACCGGCATCCCTACGCCCATCCGAAAAAACCCAATGAGAAACAGGATCACCGAAAGCGATGACATCAGGGTGGATTAGATTGTTCGGCGTCTTCGGTTGTGTTGCCGCTGCCGGCGCATTCGTTTTCGTCTTTAACGCAGAAGCCGCTGTGGCGTTTCTTTATTGGATCGAATACTTGTCAGCGATGCCTGGGCTGAGCGGGGCATTCTTGTTGGTTTTGGCGATCGTGCTATTCGGTGTTGGGTGTTTTGTCGCCAACTGGGTCGCATCAGGTTTCCGACGGGCGGAATAGGGAAGTACTATACCGTCATTCCGAGACGTATAACCGCTCCGGACATATCTCCTGAGATTGGCGTTCCGATGAACGGAACGCGAAGAAGGTTCAGGCCAAAATTCCGGGTACGGGTGATGACTGTCCCGAAATGACAGTTCATTGAGATGTTGAAGCTTACTCAGCCGCGTCTTCAAGCGCCGCCGGAGCGATGGAAAAGCCTTCATCTGCGTCGAGATCGGTTATGAGGCCCTTCTGCTCTTTCGCCGTCAGCGGTACCAGCGGTGGGCGCACCGTCACCCATGCCGGGTCTTCATGATAATG
>CAXGSZ010000108.1:0-7163 GCA_964012455.1 uncultured Alphaproteobacteria bacterium | reverse complement strand
CCTCTTCAGCCGCCGCAGCAGCCTCGGCTTCCGCCAGTTCCTCAGCAGTGAACCATCCGGCGGCAATTCGTGCCGACATGATCAAAGCGTTTGCAGTATCAAGATCGAACCCGTACTCACGCAAATAACCTTCTTCCGTGTCGGTTAATTCATCGCCGGCCAAATCAGCGAAGTCTTCAAGTGTTTTGATACCTCGTTCGCCAAGAGTCACGAGCATAGCATCGTTCAGCCCGTCGGTCGCAGCCAACTCATCCTCGACCCCGAGTGCCCGGCGCTGCTCTAGGAGCCGCAAGCTTTCGGCGTCGAGGAAGTCCCGGGCGCGAGCCTGCAATTCCTGAGCGATGTCTTCCTCAAATCCCTCAATCGAGGAGAGGTCTTCAAGCGGGACATACGCGACTTCATCGACGCTGGAGAATCCTTCGGTCACGAGCAAGTGAGCCAACACATCGTCGACATCGAGTGCCGACATGAACCGCTCGCTCAAATCGCGGCGCTCTCGTTGGCGCCGATCGCTTTCTTCTTCCTCGGTGAGGATATCGATCTCCCAACCGGTCAACATGGAAGCAAGGCGGACATTTTGGCCTCTTCGACCAATCGCAAGACTGAGTTGTTCGTCGGGTACAACGACTTCAATCTTGCCGGCGTCCTCATCCAGAACCACCTTGGCGACTTCCGCTGGGGCAAGACCGTTCACGACGAAGGTCGCGGTATCCATCGACCAGGGAATGATATCAATCTTCTCGCCCTGCAGCTCCGCAACAACCGCCTGGACACGGCTGCCGCGCATACCCACACAGGCGCCAACAGGATCGATACTTGAGTCGTGCGATAGAACCGCGATCTTAGCACGGCTTCCGGGATCGCGCGCAACCGCCTTGATATCGATGATGCCGTCATAGATTTCCGGCACTTCCTGCGCGAACAGCTTGGTCATGAATTCCGGATGGGCCCGCGAAAGGAAAATCTGCGGGCCGCGCATCTCGCGCCGCACATCGTAAATATACGCCCGAACACGATCACCGCGCCGAAAGCTTTCGCGTGGCAGCAATTCCTCCCGGCGCAGAACGGCTTCGGCACGACCAAGATCGACAGTCACATTGCCAAACTCTATGCGCTTAACGAGCCCGTTCACCACCTCGCCGGCGCGGTCCTTGTATTCCTCGTACTGGCGCTCACGCTCAGCTTCGCGTACTTTTTGAACGATGACCTGTTTCGCTGTCTGGGCCGCAATACGCCCGAAATCGATCGGCGGCAAAGGGTCCACGATGAACTCTCCAACAACGGCGTTCGATTTCCGATGATGCGCTTGATCCAAGGTCAGCTGAGTGACCTCGTTATCCACTTCGTCGACGACTTCAATGTAGCGCGCCAGACTAATTTCTCCCGACTTTCGGTCGATCACCGCCCGAATATCGTGCTCTTGGCCATATTTCGACCGACCGGCCTTTTGGATTGCCTGTTCCATCGCTTCAAGGACTTGTTCGCGATCAATTGATTTCTCGCGTGCAACCGCATCCGCGACTTGAAGCAATTCGGTTTTTTGAACGACGGCCGATTCCACCATTTCCTTACGCTCGCCCTTGTTGTGCCGCCTCGACCGCTCCGGCCGCCAGCAGTTCATCGGTAATAATCAACTTAGCATTGTCGATATCTGCATACGGCAATGCCTTTGCCCCTTCTTCGGTGATAATGGTCACCACATTGTCGGCATAACCCGCAAGAACACCGCGATAACGCCGGCGTCCGTCAAGCGCGTCTCGCAGCTCGATCTTCACTTCATGCCCGGCAAACCGCTCGAAATCATGCAGCCGGACCAATGGCCGGTCCAATCCGGGCGAGCTGACCTCTAGAGTATAGGCGCTGGATATAGGGTCCCCAACATCAAGGATGGCGGATACCGCCCGGCTGATCGACGCGCAGTCCTCAACGGTCATTCCGCCCGCGTCCTGGCGCTCCGCCATGATTTGCAGTGTCGGCCGCGCAGCCCCAATCATTTTGACCCGAACAACATCGTACCCCATGCCGGCCAGCGCCGGGGCGATCATGACTTCAACCGCTTGTATTTGCGACGTACTCATACCGACCAATTAAAAAGGGCGGACCAGCGGCCCACCCACTAAATTTAATACAGCAAGTCACCGTATCATATGGGAATTTATTCGGTAAAGTTGTAGTAGATTTGCCGGCCTCATACAAGGGATTTCTCGGAAAATGCCCCGTATTTAAGGCCGCTTTAGGCGACGGAATCTCAGGTAAACACAAGGCCGATCATCAGATAACGCCTTCTGTTCATAACGGGTTGGAGGCCAGTCGGCAGGCCGTTCGCGCCAGTCTCGCGCCGCAGTCGCCATCCATTCAAACGCAGGGTGCGTGGAAACATACTGCACGGTCCACCGGACGTATCCCATTTCATCGCTGGCAAAGCGAAATTCCGCTTCATCGCGCATGACTCGCGCCAGCGCGTCCAGATTATCCGCAGAGATAAATCGCCGCGCCGCATGACGGGATTTCGGCCATGGATCCGGAAACAGCAGAAATACCCGGTCGAGACAATCAGAGGGCAGCCGATCAATGAGATCTCGCGCATCATCCGGATAGATTCTGATGTTGCGGAGCCCTTTCTCATCAATTTCGCTGAGCAGGCGCGCAACGCCATTGACGAAGGGCTCGCAGCCAATAAAGCCGCTATCGGGATGTGCCCACGCCTGCGCAGCCAAATGTTCGCCGCCGCCGAAACCTATTTCCAGGCAACATTCTTTCGGCGGGTTCTGAAATAAAGTCGCCGGATCAAGCTCGCCCTCGGCGGAAGCAATTTGAAGAGCCGGTAGCAATTCGTGCAATAGCCTCCGCCGTCCCACCCGCAACGCGCGGCCAAACCGACGCCCATAAAATCGTCGAACTGCGGACTTTTCCGCCGTCATCAACGACACTGCACTAAACCTATGTCAGAGCCGATTTGAGAGCGTCCACAAGGTCCGTACGCTCCCAAGAGAAACCGCCATCCGCTTCCGGTTCACGACCAAAATGTCCGTAGGCGGCGGTCCGAGCGTAGATCGGACGGCTCAATCCCAAATGTTCGCGAATACCGCGCGGGCTCAAATCCATCGCCTCTTGCACAGCGACCGAGAGCTTAGCATCTTCCACCTTGCCGGTTCCGGCCGTGTCGACATAAACCGACAACGGCTTGGACACACCGATCGCATAGGCGATCTGTATCGTGCAACGGTCCGCCAAATCAGCCGCGACCAAGTTCTTTGCGACATAGCGCGCAGCATATGCCGCGGAACGGTCGACCTTCGTCGGATCTTTGCCGGAAAAGGCACCCCCGCCATGCGGCGACGACCCGCCATACGTGTCAACGATAATCTTGCGCCCGGTCAGACCAGCGTCACCATCGGGACCACCGATCACGAAACGGCCCGTCGGATTCACGTAGAATTCTTCCTCAGGGCACATCCAACCGTCCGGAAGCACCTTGAGAACATGCGGGCGGACCAACTCGCGCACTTGCTGCTGTTCCATGCCTTCCACATGCTGGGTCGATACGACGACGGATGTAACGCCAACCGGCCTGCAACCTTCGTAACGCACCGTCAGCTGGCTTTTAGAATCCGGCCCAATTCCCGGCATATCCCCAGCGTGTCGGGCATCGGCCATGCTTTTCAGGATCTGATGACTGAATTGAATCGGCGCCGGCATGAGTTCGGGCGTCTCGCGGCACGCATAGCCGAACATGAGCCCCTGATCTCCCGCACCTTCATCCTTATTACTCGAGGCATCAACACCCTGCGCAATATCCACCGACTGCGAGTGCACATAGCAATGGACTTCCATCTTCTCCCAGTGGAAGCCATCCTGCTCATATCCGATCTCGCGGACGCTTTTTCGAGCCAGTCCTTCGAGTGACTCGTGCGTAATGCTGTCCGGGCCGCGAACCTCACCCGCGAGCACGACCCTATTCGTTGTTGTCAGCGTCTCGCAACCCACACGGGCGTTCTCGCCACTTGCAAGATAGACATCTACGACTTCATCGGAAATTCGGTCACAGATCTTATCCGGATGCCCTTCGGATACGGATTCGCTGGTAAACAGATAATCTCCGTTGCTCACGCCTCGCCCCTTCGGTTCACTAATTTCCTGTCAGATGCTTCCGTCAAACATAACGGAAGGCGACCCAACCGTAGGCCGAGCCGGCGACCTTGTCGCAATCTTTCGGCCTGGCGTCAAGCTGACCGGTGCGGCCAAGACCGTCAAAATGTTTTTTAGCGGGCGAGAGAACGCGCCAACTCAAACAGGCGTTTCGAAACGCCTGATCGGAAAACTTGTATTACGGCCGCACCAGTTTGAGCCCTTCCCGTTTGGTCAGAAGGCCTGAAGCATTCGTGTCTTGCGCAGTATTGCCATCTGCCAAGTCTTCGAAGAACTAGGGGATAGGTGCGTTCAACACGCGTGCGGTGTTAAAAAGCCGACTCGTACCGATTTGGTTCGCGCCACTTTCGTATCTCTGTACTTGTTGAAAAGAAAACCCCAGTGCCTCACCGAGCTTCTCCTGCCTCAATCCCATGAGGGTTTTGCGTTGCGGCACGCGGCTAACTACATGGAAATCTATCGGATTCGGCATGAATTCCGCGGGCTTCCGGGGCGTATTCGCCCGTAAAGTGGACATCCGAAGTCTCCACTTAGATGTTCGGTGGTACATTCGACCAATTTGACATAGCAAAGGTATGCTGTCCCGGATGTGAGAAGCGATCTTAGGGTGCGGGCTTGCGCCCATTCATCCGCGATACCGAAATCGCCACAAGGCTGCAGACACTGAGAAAGGCGGCGAACAAGATATCGCCAAAGCGCGCATAGACCGGAGGAACGACGAGCGGCTCGGGCAGACGGAAATCGAAATAACCTTTTTGGTTCAGAGGAATCGTCCCCACGATCCTGCCATAGGAATCGACAGCGCCCGATATGCCGGTATATGCCGACCGAACAAGCGGTACACCCTCTTCTACGGCGCGAACACGGGCATTTGCAAAATGCTGATGCGGGCCGGCGGATAAGCCGTACCACGCATCATTTGTCAGATTTATGATGGCCGCTGGACGATCGTTTCGGTCGACCGCAGCGCCCGGGAAAATTACCTCATAGCAAACCAACAGGCTCATCGCCGGAAGACCTGGTAGGCGCACCGTTCGCACGCCGGACCCTGGCCGGTAGCCAATCGCGCCATCCGTAATCTTTTTGATCGGCAGCCACGATGCGAATGGAATATATTCGCCGAACGGTACCAAATGAGCTTTGTCGTAGTGACCGACAATCTCTCCTGCTTCGTCAAGGGCCAGGATTGAATTATGGGACCCTTGAATGCCCGCTTCGCGACGTGGCGCACCGGTCAGCAGCAAGCCACCTTGTGGAACCGCGCCCGCGAGGACCTGTCGCGCTTCCATATCTTCAGCAAGATAGAGGGGCGCGGCCATTTCTGGCCATATCACGTGCCTCACCCAGTCCGGCCTGTCTTCTCGACTGAGCTGGTAGTGGGCCGTGATATTGCGCGCCCGGTATCGCAACGCCCACTTCTCACGCTGCGGAATATTGGCCTGAACCAAGCGGATTCCGACATCGGTCATGGGTGACGCCGCCGTGCTGAGTCGAAAGGACCCATAGCCAATATGCAAGAAGATCAGTGTCGCCGCGGCAATTCCGCAAGCCAGCCGGCCGCGAAAACCGCCGCCAGACAGGCCAGCGGGCAGCGCGGCGGACAACAGGGCCCAAAAGCCAAGTCCATAAATTCCATAGATTGAAGCCGATTGAAGCAATGCATCAGGGCCACTCCAGGCATGTCCGAACAGGTTCCAGGGAAGACCCGTTAACACGTGACCACGCAACCAATCCGCAGCCGAGAAACTTGCGACGACGGCGAAAATCAACGCGACCCGGCCTTGAGCGAACCCTGCTACAAGAGTCGCCACAGCCGTAAACAAAGCTAGGAACCCCGGTAGACCGACTGCGGAGAATGGCAGCATCCAGGCATGCTTTTCACCAAACACAAGCAGCGCATTCCCGATCCAGTAGAGTCCGAACGCAAAATATCCGAACCCGAACCACCATCCGACAGCGAAACAGGCCCGGCGGCGATCGCGGACGCCCTCTAGCAGCCAGACAAAGCCGGTCATACCCAGAATCAGCGCCAAGAGAAAATCCACCGGTGGCAATGACAGGGTCGCCAAACCGCCGCTGCCAAAAGCAACAGCGTACCGCTGCCATGATGACAGTTGCTGTAACCATGCCACAGCCCGATCGACTGCGCGAAACGCAGCCGGTAGAGCAGCGGGATTATTCGGCAAGGTCGCCTATTGGCGGGGTGTTACAAACCCGGACCCGGCGAATCCGCCGTGCATCCGCGTCCGTAATCTCGAACTCGACACCGGAAGCGCCATGAGTGATTACCTCACCCCGCGTGGGAACGCGGCCCGCCAGATTGAAGATCAAACCTCCGACGGTATCGTTTCCGTATTCACGTTCTTCTTCGGTCAATATACGGCCGATGGTGTCCTCGAATTCGCCGAGCGGCAGCCGCGCATCAATATCGTAAGTTCCGTCAGCCCGCCGCCTCAGCAAGGGACCTTCATCGACATCGTGCTCGTCCTCAATCTCACCGACGATCTGCTCAACAACATCCTCAATCGTCGTCAGTCCGTCGATTCCGCCATACTCATCGACCACAAGCGCCATGTGAGTGCGTTCTAGGCGCATTTGCAGCAATAGGTCGAGCACCCGCATGCTGGGTGCTACAAACAATATATTCCGCAGAAGTTTCCGGGTATCGAACGTCTCCCCGGTAGCCATCGACGCCATCATGTCCTTAATGTGGATCATTCCGAGCACATCGTCGAGATTTCCGCGATAGACAGGCATCCGGGAGTGCGCTTCCTCGGCGATTAGGTTTAACAAGTCTTCCCGGTCGATGCACACGTCGACGGCAACGATATCCGCGCGCGGCACCATCACATCGGATACGGTCAGGGCGCCAACGGTCAGCACCTTGTCGAGCATCGCCCGCGCAACTGGATCGACCTGCGGTTCCGCCTCTTCGTGCTGTTCGATCAGCTCTTCAATAGTTTCACGTAGGTTCGAGTCGCCATTGCGGCCGTAGCGCGTACCCCGGAACAGGC
>CAXGSZ010000107.1:0-7175 GCA_964012455.1 uncultured Alphaproteobacteria bacterium | reverse complement strand
TGAATCGCAGGAGCTTGGAAGGGTATGCATTATCGAATTACCGCGAGGATTATGCTACCAGACCAGGTCGCGGAGGACATAGGTCGGCGTTGCACCGTATTGTGCGTAGAGCGGCTCGAGTTCACCATGTGTTGCCTCAAGTTCCGGGCAATGTATGCCGCTTGTGATGAAGAGCGAGGAAAATCCGTTCGCGGCGGCGCCACCGATGTCGTGATATAGTGAATCTCCAATGGCAAGAATACGCGCGTCCGCTGCGACACCATCGAGCGCCATGCGGTAGGCCCCCTCCGTTGGTTTGCCGTGCCAGCGGACCTGACCGCCGAGCGCCTCATACCGTCGTGCGACGACGCCGGGGCATTGAACGAGTTCTCCGTCCGGTGTGATGCTGACAAAATCGCCGTTCGAGCAGACCAGCGGCAGGTTTCGCTCCGCCGCGTAACGTAGCAGCGCGTCGTATTCCGGGAACCGGTCCTTCTCGGTACCATTTAGCAGGATGAACTCTGCCTTTTCAATCGTATCGACGGGCTCGAGATCTAGGCCTTCGAAGAACTGCTCGTCCTTACCCCACTGCATCACGACGCACTTGCGACCAAGGCTCGCATAAAATTTGTCGTCACGAGATCGGAAGGCGCGCCAGACCTCCTCACCCGACGTCGCAAAGGAGTCGAACAGGCCGGGGTCGATGCTCATCCGGGCAAGATTGCCGCGTGTGGTCGATGCGCGCCGCGACGAGTTGGACAAAATGATCAGCTGTTTACCGCTATTCTTCAGTCGTTTCATGACGTCGATTGCCGCGTCATGGGCGGTATGCCCGTCGTGCAGAACGCCCCATTGGTCGATGAGATAGACGTCGTAGCCGTCTGCGATCTCCCGCAGGCCGCCTATGTTGCGCTCGACCGTCACCAGACGAACGCGTCGACGGCGCCGATCAGACGGACATCCATCGCGTCTGCCCGCGCCGCGATACGAGCGCCGTCGAGGGCGCCCGTCGTATCCACGAGATCGTCGGCGTGGATACCGCGGGCGACCAGCAGTGCGTCGAGGCCGGCTGCATTCGCACCCTTGATGTCGGTCGCGAAGGAATCGCCAATCCCGAGAATGCGAGACCGATCTGCGATATCCAGGAGTTGAAAGCACTCGTCGTAAATTGTGGGGTCCGGTTTACCGTACCAGCGTACGTCGCCGCCGAGGCCCTGATATCGCTCGGCGATGGCGCCAGCACAGATCTGGCGCACGCCACCGCGGACCACCTCGAGGTCGTGATTTGCACAAATCATCAGTTTATGCGCCGCGTGCGCCTCTTGCAATATCTCAACATAGGGCTCGGCGGAATTCATCTGGTCGCGCGGTCCGGTTACGAGAATGAAATCAGCTCCAGCAACACTCTCGACCGGATCGAGGTCCAGACCTTCGAGAATTCCAAGATCCCGCCCGGGGCCGATCCTCAGGCAGGCGCGGCCAAGCGACTTTGACCAATCGTCCGGCCGCGTGTCGAGGTAACGCCATGTCGCTTCTCCCGACGACATCACGCCGTCGTGCAGGTGTTCGGTGATGCCAAAGTCGTCGAGTTGTTCCGCGACAACGTGGGCACGACGCGGCGCGTTCGACAGGAAGACGAGTTTCTTGCCGGCAGCGTGGAGGCGCTCCAGGGCAGCTACCACTCCCGGAAAGACGCTGACGCCGTCATGAACCACACCCCAGAGGTCGAGCACATATCCTTCGTAGTCTTCGACTACGTCACGCAGGCCTTGCAGGATCGGAATACTCACGGACGATCTCCCGCTGTTAACGGTGTATCCGTGGGCTCCTGGCTCTTCCTCGGTTCGCCGAAAAGATAGCCCTGTCCGAAGTCGATATTGTAGTCGAGCAGTTCCAAAAGCATCTGCTCCGTCTCAATCTTCTCGACAATCAGGTCGATACCCGCGCTGTCGAGACGACGCTTCAAGTCGATGACACGCTCGGAGAGCGCATCTTCGCTAATGCTTTCTTCCGGCAACAGAGTCCGCGTCTCCACCTTGACGAAATGAAATCCGAGCTCGGCCAATGCCTCGGCGTCAAAGTCGATGTCCACGATCTGATCCATGCAGAAGCGGTACCCGACCTCGCTGAGTCGTTGCACGTCTTCTATGACCTCCTCTGGGTGGGCGGCAATATCGGCCTGGCTGAACTCAAACACGATGTTTGGTGCCATTTCTTCGTTCCGCTCCAGGAACTCGCGAAATTCCTGGAAGAATTCCCGGTCGGTGCGGGTTGTGGGCGATACGTTGCAAAAGAAGCTCGTCGCGTAGTCGTGCCTCTGGATTTTCTTGACCAGCTGGATGCAGCGGAACAACAGCATGTTATCGATGGCCTTGATGAGGCCGGATTTCTTGGCGATCTCAATGTAGCGATCTGGGGTGATCACCGCTCCCTGCGCATTACGCACGGCGCTGAAACATTCGAAATAGCGGTGCTTACGTTGCGGCAGGCTGACGATGGGTTGCAGATACAAGTCGACCCGGTTCTGCCGCAAGGCATCCCGCATGATGTCGAGCATGTCGTTCTCGCTGAGGCGTACTGGCGCCATCGTTGTCGGGCTGCCAAAGACCTCTTGGTCATCCAGCGCCTCTTTCGTCACGGCCTCCTTCGGCAACGGCGGCAAGGCATGGTTGGGGCGCCCGCCGCCCGTCGAATAGAGCTCTTCGACAAGTGCGTGCAGCACGCGGACTTCGGAAGCGACCTCTTCAAGTTCACGTCCGCCCTCGGCGGCGTCTCGCCCGACGCTTTCCATCGCTTCGTAGACGCGTCGCACTTCGTCGCGCGTGCGTTCAAGCTCGTCGTGCGCGCCGTCATAGGCGCGGCGTAGAACGAGCAACCTTTGCAGCCATTTGGTATCGTTTTGCCGACGGGCAACCGCTTCATGGGCCAGTAGTCCGGAAAGCAAAATAATCGCGGCGACCAGCCAGGCAGCGTTATCCTCAAAATTAAGGACGCCTCCAGGGAAAGTATACCCGACGACCACGGCGAGTAATGCGTAACCGGCGAAGGCTATGATATGGGTCACCTTGGGCATGCGGGGGTGAGAATTTCCTTGGCGTCAGGAGATTTGATGCAGGTTACGCGGCGCTCAGGTCGCGCACAAGGCGCGCCACTATAAGGTCTCGGGAAAGAGGTGCTGGCCGTCGGCGTCGAGCGGCAAGGGTCTGGCCCAGGCCACGGCGCTCATCGGTATGTTGCCGTAGAGATGAGGGAAGAGGTCACCGCCGCGTGCCGGTTCCCATTTCAGGTCCGCCCCGAGTGCATCGGGATCGCAGGCGACGAGTATAAGCCCGGCCTCACCGGCACGGTGCTGGGCTGCACTCTCGCACACCTGTGTCGCAGTCGAGAAGTGAATGAAACCATCCGCGCGATCTTCGTCCGCGCCTTGATAGATCCCGGCGCTCTCGGCAATCGCCCATTCAGCGTCTCTGGCCATGTGAAATATTAGCTCCATGGGGTGAAGCTAGTGTATGTTCGCCGGACTTGGAAGCTGCGAATTTCAATACATCCACGATATGATTAAAAATATCGGGTAAGACCTATATGATCGTATAAATTGTGATAATTGGCAAAAGAACAAAGAAGAAACATATTTTCATCCGAATGATGGGAGCTAATACAATGATGACACATGGCAGTATCTGGCATGCGATCGACTCCCCAAATCTCGGTAATGCCAACGCCCATGCGCTCGAGGTCTGCGGCGACAGCATGGAACCAGTTTACCGCGAAGGCGATCTCGTTATCGTCTCCCCCAATGCTGCCGATTTGCCCTGCGACCGGTTTGTTGCCAAGAACGCCAGAGGTGAACTTCTACCGAAGGAGTTGGCCGAGACGTCCCTGAGCAAAGTCCGTCTCGCGTCAATAAACGCCGCTCATTCGGAGGTCTTCCTGCCGCGGGCCGAAGTGGTCTGGATTTCCCGCATCGTCTGGGTCAGCCAATAGCGACGGCTCGACGTCTCACGCCGCGTCGGGTTATGCTCGCCGCTGAAAACGCGACAAGGAAGCGCTTAGGGAGACTGGACAATGGCGAGTATCGTGTTTCACGATGGGAAATGGACTGAGGGCGATCCGCCTCTCCTGAGTGCGATGAGCCACGCCGTTTGGCTGTCTTCCATCGTATTCGACGGTGCCCGCGCGTTTGAAGGCGTGACGCCCGATCTCGATCTCCATTGCGCGCGCACAATTGCGTCATGCCGTGCGTTTGCGATGAATCCGACGGTTACGACCGAGGAAATGATCGAGATTGCACGGGAAGGCGTTGGCAAGTTTCCGAGCGATGCCGAACTCTATATCCGCCCGATGTTCTGGGCGCAGGAAGGATGGATCGCTCCAGATCCTGAATCGACGCAGTTCGCCATGCTGATCTATGAGTCGCCGCTTCCCGCGGCGACTGGGTTCTCCGCGTGTTTGTCGACACGGCGGCGCCCCGCTCCCGACCAGGCGATGACCGACGCAAAAGCCTCCTGCCTCTATCCGAACGCGGGCCGGGCTTTAAGGGAAGCCGCCGACCGTGGCTTTGACAATGCCGTTGTCCTGGACCCGAACGGCAATGTCGCGGAATTCGCGACATCCAACTTGTTTACGGTAAAGGACGGCATCGCGCATACGCCAATTCCGAACGGCACGTTTCTCAGTGGCATTACGCGTCAACGGGTAATCAAACTGCTCCGCGAGCGTGAGGTCGAAGTCGTCGAGCGTTCGGTGACGCCCGCGGATCTTTCAGATGCCGATGAAATTTTCAGTACTGGCAACCACGGCAAGGTCATTCCAATCATTCGCTACGAGGAACTTGACCTCCAACCGGGACCGGTTGGCTCGCTAGCACGTGAGCTCTATTGGGAGTTCGCTCACGCAGGCGGATAGATCAAAAAAAAGGAGCCATCATCAGAACGCCGCCGTTTATTTCAGTCCAATTTAATTTGGTCTCTTCAAGGTCGTTCGACGTACATGGCGTTACTCATTCCACCGCCGATGCACAACGTCGCGAGACCTTTTTTTCACGTCGCGCTTCTGCATGGTGTAGAGCAATGTCGTGACTACACGTGCGCCAGATGCTCCAATCGGATGGCCAAGTGCGATTGCGCCGCCATGAATATTGACCTTCTCGGTGTCCCAGCCGAGGCCTTTGTTGAGCGCGCACGCCTGTGCCGCGAAAGCCTCATTGGCTTCGATAAGTTCGAGATCGTCCGTGCCCCAACCGGCGAGTTTCAACGTTTTCTGGGAAGCCGGGATTGGCCCTGAACCCATGATCGTGGGATCAACCCCAACTGTTGCCCAGGAGACGATCCGCGCGAGCGGCTCCACGCCGCGTTTCTCGGCGCTGTCAGCAGACATCAAGACGAGCGCGGCCGCGCCATCGTCAATGCCGGAGGCGTTGCCAGTAGTGACGGTCCTATCCTACTGGAGGGCCGGACGTAGACCTGCGAGAACCTTGAGCTGGGTATCCGTCTTGAGATGCTCGTCGGTGTCGATGACGATCTCGCCCTTGAAATCACCTGCGGTCATCGCTCCAACGGCCTTGCACTGGGATGCGACGGCCTACTCATCCTGCTGCTGGCGGGTGATTTGATTCTTCTCGGCGACGTTCTCTGTCGTATTGCCCATGTGGTAGCCGTTTAAGGCATCCCACAGAACGTCTTTAATCATCGTGTCGATGAAGCTGAGATCGCCCATTTTCTGTCCGTTACGCAAATGCGCGCAGTGCGGTGCCGGGCTCATGCTTTCCTGACCGCCAGAGACGATGACATCGGTATCGCCGAGTTTGATCGACTGCATCCCCATGGAGCCTGTCCGTAGGCCCGAACCGCAGAGTTGATTAACCTGCACTGCCGTTGCCTCAACTGAGATACCTGTATCGACCGCAGCCTGGCGCGCGGGATTCTGTACTGTGCCCGCGGTCGGGATTTGGCTAAGCAAAACTTCATCAACGTCCGCTGCGTCTGTCTTGGCGCGCCGCAAAGCGTCCGATGGCCACCGTTCCGAGATAAGAGGCCGGGACCCACGACAAACCGCCATTAAACGCACTGACTGGCTTGCGCGCGGCGGCGTAATGACTAACTCTCTAGTGGAATGTTTCCCTATCGCTTATTCCGGATTTCGCTCGGCTGCCGAAGCCTGCTTGCCGGACGAGGGTACCATTTTGCTGCGGTGCAGCATAACGTAGTGAGGCCTTGATAGAAATTTAAGAATCACGTCTATCGGCGGCGTGCGTCCAAGCTTTGCTGCAGGTCGAAGAGAACGCGAAGGGCGGAGTCGAGATCCTGGATATCGAAGCCCTCCGCCATCTCCTGCGCGGCGTCGCGGATGGTGCCGTCAATCCGTTGGAACGTGGCCGTCCCATCCTGTGTGAGCGCGACGATGCGGGATCGTTTGTGGTCCGGGTTCTGTCTGAACTGAACCAAACCTTCGGCTTTGGCGTCATCCACGAGCTTCTGAATCTGCTGGCGGGTTAGGCCGCGTGCGCGTGCGATCTGCGGCACGGTCCGCGGTCCGTCGATCTTGATGTTCCGCAACAGGCCCCATAGGCTGATCGACCAGCGCGGCTCATCGGCTGCGGACAGCGATTGAAGCAGGCGATGCAGCCTCGGCACTTGTAAGAGGAGCTCGTAAAGCGCCTCGCCTGCAGGAGTCGGATCAACAAGGGCCATTCATCTGACTCCGGAACGGATCAAAACGACAATGCATGTGAAATTATGTTTTAAATACCGCCAAAAGCAATGACATTGCTAAAATGACAATATTATTGTCTATATAAGAATCCTTTGTACGTATTCAGGCCAGTACGGGCGACCAGACTTCTGCTTCAGCAAAACTGCCGGCCATCATTCCGATATGGCCGACGTTCGGCTTGTGTAACTGACAGTTGGGAAAGGCGTGGGTGAAGCCGCGTGCGGATTCCGGTAGGCCGATTCTGTCCCGCCGTGGCGCTATGACCAGCGCCGGTACGTCGACCCTCCGAGGTCGATGACCTCTTCCACAATGCGCCAGGCGCCGGTCGATGGTTGGTTCTCACCTTACCACCCATAGAGACATTCCAGTGCGACTGAAGCTGGAGGGGGAACGCCGTCGTTCAGCCAATCCTCCAAGGCCACGCATCGTCGTGCCAGATCCGAGTTGGGATCGAGAAACGCAAACTGCCTGAAATTGCGATACCC
>CAXGSZ010000106.1:0-7192 GCA_964012455.1 uncultured Alphaproteobacteria bacterium | reverse complement strand
AGCGATCGGCGCCCGGGTGACGAACGCGCTTGCCAAGATCAACTATCTTAGCGTTGGGACGATCGAATTCCTGTATGAGGACGAAGAGTTCTATTTCATCGAGATGAACACGCGCCTTCAGGTCGAACATCCAATTAGCGAAATGATTTGCGGAGTCGATCTCGTGCGCGAACAACTGCGCATCGCGACCGGCGCGCCGTTGTCCCTGACGCAAGAGCAAATCGCCTATACGGGGCACGCAATCGAGTGCCGCATAAACGCGGAAAACCCTCGAACCTTCGTCCCGAATCCTGGTAAAATTACAGAGTATCACGCGCCGGGCGGTCTCGGCGTGCGCGTCGATTCAACGCTCTATTCCGGCTATACGGTGCCGCCGCATTACGACAGTCTCGTCTCAAAGCTCATCGTTCACGGCGCCAATCGCAACGAATGCCTGTTGCGCCTACGCCGCTGTCTCGAAGAATACGTGATCGAAGGCATTGAAACGACCGTCCCATTGCATCAAAAATTGATATCGGAGCCGCGGTTTCTTGATGGCGATTACGATATTCACTGGCTGGAAAGCTGGATGGCCGAGGACTCCGACGAATAGGTACTGAGGACAAACGATCGGACGACCGTCATGGAGATGCCAGAGCTCACAACCGACATGCTGTTGCGCGCATACAGCGTCGGTGTGTTCCCGATGGCAGAGGACCGCGACGATCCGGAACTGGTCTGGGTCGATCCTCGCATGCGGGGCATCATCCCCATGCCCCACTTCCATGTGCCTAAACGTTTACGCCGCACCGTCCGCAACGGCGCCTTCGAAGTCACCTTCAACAAGGACTTCGCCGGCGTAATCGAAAGTTGCGCCGAAGAAACCAACGATCGTCCACGGACTTGGATCAACGACCGCATCGTCGATCTGTATACATCGCTGCACTTCAAGGGACACGGTCATAGTGTCGAATGTTGGCGTGACGGCGTACTTATGGGCGGTCTTTACGGCATTTCGCTGAGGGGGGTCTTCTTTGGTGAAAGTATGTTCAGCCGCGAAACCGACGCCAGCAAGATTGCCCTCGTCCATCTGGCAACTCGTCTGAGCGTGGGCGGTTTCGCATTCATAGACACTCAGTTCATTACAAAACATCTGAGCCGATTCGGCGCCATCGAGGTGCCGCGAAACGAATATCGCGGAATGCTCGCCGCCGCTCTGAAATTTGATGCGGACTTTAACGTTGCATTCCGTAACGAAGACCTCGAGGCCATTTTGCGGCAGTAAAGTGGATTAGCGACTGCTTTCGCCCGCGTCGACAAGCACCTTACATTCCAGCACCCAGACGTCGTAGACCGGATGTTCGAGCGCATTTAGTGCCGGACTGGAGGCGAACATCCAGCCATGGAATAGGTCGATCGGCGGTGCACCGGGTCGCATGTCGGTAATATCGAGATAGGCCGTCGATTCGGGAGGCTCCTCAGGAGGCGTCCGGTCGCACGCACGCGGAATGATCTCAAGGGTGCCGAATCTGACACTATTTCCAATTGATGTCTCAAAGGTCGAGACCCGCGCGGTTACCTTATCGAGCCCCTGGAGGACAACCGCCTTGCCTTCTATCGCGAAACCTGACGAAGCGATGAAGCACAAGAGGATGGCGGCGAGTGCCGCGATAACCCAATTTCCTGGAATGATGATTCGTCTCACGCTGAAAGCGCAGCTACTGCGACGGCGTCTCGTCGGTTACCAGGAAGATGACCTTACCGAGAAGTTCCTCCATCGAGATGACGTCCTTTGTTCGCTTAATCTCGGTTCCGCCAGAGATAGTCTCCTCCGCTCCTCCCGGCTCCAGTTTAACGTATTTGCTGCCCAAAAGGCCCGCGCTAGTAATACGGGCAGTCGTATCCACCGGCAAACGCACTTCCGGCAATATGGACAATGTCACGACGGCTCGGAAGTCCTTGGTATCGATTTCCTGCCCGGTCACGCTTCCGATCTTGACCCCGCCGATGCGCACGTCACTGCCGACGGTCAAACCGTCAATCGCGTTGAACTTCGCCTGTAACTCATAGCCCTGAACGGGTTTTACGTCGCTACCGATATACGCGAATACCAGGAAAAGGCCGGCGACAATAAGAACGACCGCACCTAATACACTTTCGATAACATTTCGCTTCATTTTAATAGGCTCCCGAAGGGACTGGCCGTATTCTCCGGCTTATCGATGACCGGGCTGTTCTCCTTTGCTCTCAAACGTCGCCCCTCCGCGTCCAGAACAATTTTTTCCAGCAGTTCCTCAAAGATCACCGCATCCTGCACATATTCGAAATAGGCGCCCGGTTCGAAATTCTCCAGCTCACCGCCCGGTTCAAGCTTGATGTATTTGCCACCCAGCATTCCCGAGCTGATGATCATTGCTACACTGTCCGTCGGGAGCAGAATTTCATTTCTGATCCGCATGGAAATTTCAGCGCGATGTCCGTCGGCGACGTAGTCTAGCTGCGTAACCTTGCCGATCTTGATCCCCGCGAGAAGCACGTCGGTTCCTACCGCAACGCCGTCGATACTCTGATATATTGCCCGCAGCTCATAACCTTCGGCGTTCGCCTCAACCCCGCCCCGCGATGAGTAGACAAGTAACAATACGCCCAACACGACGACAAGAATTCCCAAAAGGATATTGCGCGTTTCAAGCGTCACCGCCGCCGCAACCTCACTTCGGCATCCAGGGTTCGTAATCGCCCGTGGCCGTCGCACGACGGCCGCCTTCAAGCGTGTGACCTGGCGGCCGATAAACCGCGTCGGTGCCGGTCAAATTAGGCTGATGCTCTTCCTGCCAAGACTGTGTAGTCGGATTTTGCGGGTCCCGCATCTTATCTACGGTGTAGTGGAGCCAAGCGTGCCACTCCGGCGGGACCCGGCTCGCCTCGTCTGCACCTTGGTACACGACCCAGCGCCGCCGACGTCGATCCGTCGGCACACGGCGTTCGTGAAAATATTTGTTCCCCTCGACATCTACGCCGACTGGTTCTGCCCTTAACCAGGTCAAAACGTGGATAATCGCCGTCGCCATCGGGAACTCCCTACTCGCTTAGCCCACCTTCCAATATGACACTCACGGCGTTGCGCGTCCAGCTTCCGAACTGTATTACAGTCTAGACTGTGGATTTCTCGTTTTACTGAATGATAGCCGCGCGAATCCTTCTAAACCCGTGCTTCTTTACTTTGAAACACAATATCTGTGAGAAATTGTCTTTACTACCACAAAATATATTGCAAAGCTCTACAAGTTGTGGCTAACATCAAGTCGCCTACTGGATATAGGGTGCACACTCAACATTCTTATGACCAGCAGGCATGTGGCGACAATTCGTCGACCGAAGTTAAAAAAATTTCAACGGGAACGTCCGAGGAGGTTGCGGGCGGTTCCGCCGGGCCTTAAAGCTCGTACGTCTAGGGAGATTTCCGAATGCGCTTCACGCGTCTGTTCACGAAGGATGAGTCGTCGCCTTATGCGGAGATCGAATTTCGCAGTACTAATAGCGAAATTCGCAACCCCGACGGCTCGCTCGTGTTCCAGGCCGACGATATAGAAGTCCCCGCCGACTGGAGCCAAGTAGCGTGTGACGTGCTAGCCCAGAAGTATTTCCGTAAGGCCGGCGTCCCGTCACGCATTCGCCGGGTATCCGAGGATGATGTGCCCGAGTGGCTCTGGCGCGGCGCACCGGACGACGACGCACTGGAAACCCTGCCGACAGAGTCACGTTTCGGCGGCGAGACCAGCGCCAAACAGGTTTTCGATCGGCTGGCCGGCACGTGGACATACTGGGGTTGGAAAGGCGGCTTTTTCGATAGTGAAGCGGATGCGCGCGTCTACTTCGACGAAATGCGCTACATGCTGGCAGGCCAGATGGCGGCGCCAAATTCACCGCAATGGTTCAACACGGGATTGAACTGGGCATATGGCATAGATGGGCCAAGTCAGGGGCATCATTACGTCGACTACCGTTCCGGCGAACTCGTGCGATCGGATTCGGCCTACGAACATCCGCAACCACACGCCTGTTTCATTCAATCAGTTGAAGATGATCTCGTCACCGAAAACGGGATCATGGATCTCTGGGTACGTGAGGCGCGACTTTTTAAATATGGCTCGGGCACGGGCACCAATTTCTCCAGAGTGCGCGCGGATGGTGAGACACTTTCGGGCGGTGGACGTTCTTCCGGCCTTATGAGCTTCCTTAAGATCGGCGACCGGGCGGCAGGTGCTATCAAATCGGGCGGCACCACACGACGCGCCGCTAAGATGGTTGTTGTCGACATCGACCATCCGGATATCGAACAGTTCATCAACTGGAAGGTCCATGAAGAACAAAAGGTTGCCGCACTCGTATCCGGTTCCAAGATGTGCGAGAAGCATCTCAACCGAATTATGGCGGCTTGCTACAAGGGTGAAGGCGACGATCGGTTCATCGCGAAGAAAAACCCTGAACTGCGGAGCGCGATTATCGCGGCCCGCGAAGCGGCCGTGCCTGAGAACTACGTCCAACGCGTGATCGAGTTCGCTCGCCAGGGTCATACTGAGATCGAGTTCAAGACGTATGACACCGATTGGGACTCGGACGCGTACCTCACGGTCTCAGGGCAGAATTCGAACAACTCTGTTCGGATTACCAACGATTTCATTAAAGCGGTCGAATCGGACGAGCCTTGGACGCTTACGCGACGCACTGACGGCGTGGCCGCTAAGGAAACGTCTGCGCGCGACCTTTGGGAGCAAATCGGACACGCCGCCTGGGCGTGTGCCGATCCCGGCCTTCAGTTCGATACTACAATCAACGAGTGGCACACTTGTAGCGTGAGCGGTCGTATCAACGCGTCGAATCCGTGCTCCGAGTATATGTTCCTCGACGACACGGCCTGCAATCTCGCGTCGCTCAACCTGATGGCCTATCAGAAGGCCGACGGCTCTCTGGATATCGAAGCCTATGAGCATGCGGTTCGGCTTTGGACTGTAGCCCTCGAGATTTCCGTGCTGATGGCGCAATTCCCGTCAAAAGAGATCGCACAATTGTCATACGAATTTCGGACGCTGGGGCTTGGTTACGCGAATATCGGCGGGTACCTAATGGCCGCCGGCCATTCCTACGACAGCGACGAGGGCCGTGCGATCTGCGGTGGACTGACCGCGCTTATGACCGGAATTGCCTATACTACATCTGCTGAAATGGCGGAGGAGCTCGGCGCGTTTCCCCGATTTGCGGAAAACCGCGAAGCAATGCTGCGGGTTATCGCCAATCACCGCAATGCCGCCCACGGAAATACCGATGGCTACGGGGGCCTTTCGATTAATCCGGTTCCGCTCGACGGTGAATCATGTCCGCAAGCGGCGCTCATTTCCGCCGCGGAGGCTGCCTGGGATCGTGCTTATGAGCTTGGATGCGCGCACGGCTACCGCAATGCTCAAACCAGTGTCATTGCACCCACGGGGACGATCGGCTTGGTAATGGATTGCGATACCACGGGGATTGAACCCGATTTCGCCCTGGTCAAATTTAAGAAGCTCGCTGGTGGCGGATATTTCAAGATCATCAACCGTACGGTGCCGCCGGCACTGACGAGCCTCGGCTACAGCGATGTAGAGGTCAAAGAGATCATCGACTATGCGGTGGGTCACGGAACTCTCAAGAGCGCGCCCGCCGTAAATCACGACATGTTGCGTCAAAAAGGCTTTACCGACGAAGCGTTGACGGCATTGGAAGCGAGCCTGGCCGGCAGCTTCGATATCAAGTTCGCCTTTAACAAATGGACGCTTGGTGAGGATTTTTGCAAACAAACCCTGGGCCTTACCGATAGCCAGCTCGACGATCTGGCTTTCGATCTGTTGACGCATCTGGGCTTTGCGAAAGCCGATATTGAAAACGCCAACAATTATTGCTGCGGCGCCATGACGCTTGAGGGCGCGCCCTATCTGAAAGACGAACACCTACCGGTCTTCGACTGTGCCAATCCGTGCGGCCGGGTCGGTAAACGCTATCTCTCAGCCGAAAGCCACATCCGCATGATGGCAGCGGCCCAGCCATTCATTACCGGTGCGATCTCCAAAACGATCAACATGCCGAACAATGCGACCGTGGAAGATTGCAAGAACGCCTACCTCCTGTCTTGGCGACTTGGCCTTAAAGCCAATGCGCTGTATCGCGACGGATCGAAGCTCAGCCAACCGTTACAGTCCGCACTACTAGACGCCGACGATCTCGCCGAAGATATCGTAGAAGCACCAAAGGCGGCAGCCGCACCCGCGATCGCTGAGAAGATTGTGGAACGGGTGATAGAGCGTTTTACGGAACGCGAGCGCCTGCCAGGCCGGCGCAAGGGCTACACACAGAAAGCTATTGTTGGCGGACACAAGGTTTATCTCCGGACCGGAGAGTACGAAGATGGACGTTTGGGCGAAATCTTCATCGACATGCACAAGGAAGGCGCCGCCTTCCGGAGCCTGATGAACAATTTCGCAATCGCCATTTCCATCGGCCTGCAATACGGCGTGCCACTCGAGGAATTTGTTGAGGCGTTCACCTTCACGCGATTCGAGCCGTCAGGCATTGTCGAAGGTAATGACACCATTAAGATGGCTACATCGGTCCTTGATTACATCTTCCGCGAGGTAGCAATCAGCTACCTCGGGCGCGACGACCTCGCACATGCGGAACCGAGCGACATGTTGCCGGATACACTGGGACACGGAGCACGCAAGGACGATTGCAGCGAAAGCGGCACGGCCGAGGCCATCAAGGCGATCCAAAAAGTCGCCAGCACAGGATTCATGCGTAGCTCCAAACTGCTCGTATTCTCGGGCGGTGCGGACGCCAATCCAAAAGTTTCACAGAATTCGACGACCACTGAAACCCAGGGCCAGGTGGTCGCCGATGGTGCCGGGGCGGTTTCTGCCGTCACGGTCCAGGCCGAGGTTGTCGAGGAGGTCGAGACTCGTCTCGATCAAATCCGAGAGGCCAAGGCCAAAGGGTACGAGGGCGACGCTTGCGGCGAATGCGGCAACTTCACGCTCGTACGCAACGGCACCTGCATGAAATGCGTCACTTGTGGCGCTACCAGCGGGTGTTCGTGACTTAGGCCCTACCTTGGCATAGTGCTCCCTGTGACTCGGGGCGGGTATTACACCCGCCCCCTTTTTTTAACTGCGTGCCGCATGTT
>CAXGSZ010000105.1:0-7204 GCA_964012455.1 uncultured Alphaproteobacteria bacterium | reverse complement strand
CGACCGCATCGCCCGGCATATTCGATGTTCTGGTGATCTTGGATCGGGACGAATCGCTGGCGCGCATACAGCGGGCGATTGAGCAAGAGTAAATGTCGGGACTTTGCCCAGTATCGACTTAAATTACATGGTAACCAACAAGAGACGAAGTGAAATCCATAACCGGAAAATCAAAGAAAAAACACTTCAAGAACAATTATATACACGGAAGGAGTAGGTATGAGTACGGACGCCAGCAAAGCGAAGGACGCCGCCTCTAACGAATATGTCACGATGACCGACCACAGCACCGGCAAGAGCTTCGACATGCCGGTCATGAGCGGTAGCATCGGACCAAAGGTCGTTGATGTTCGGCCCTTCTATCGCGACACAGGAATGTTTACCTACGACCCGGGCTTCACCTCCACAGGGTCATGCGAATCGAAAATCACCTATATCGATGGTGAAGCGGGTATTCTGATGCACCGCGGCTATCGCATTGAAGACCTGTGCGAGCACAGCGATTTCATGGAAGTCTGCTATCTGCTGCTAAACGGTGAATTGCCGAACAAGGCCGAGAAAACGGATTTCGAAACCACCATCACCTACCATTCGATGGTGCATGAACAGCTGAATAACCTTTATCGTGGTTTCCGCCGCGATGCCCATCCAATGGCCATCATGGTAGGGGTCGTGGGCGCTCTTTCGGCCTTCTATCACGATTCAACCGATATCAACGATCCAGAACAACGGATGATTGCTTCGCATCGGTTGGTTGCAAAAATGCCGACAATTGCGGCTTGGGCATACAAGTACTCTATCGGCCAACCGTTCATGTATCCGCGTAACGATCTGGCCTATGCGGATAATTTCCTCCGCATGATGTTCGCGGTTCCTTGTGAGGACTACGAGGTGAATAAGGTTCTTGCGGCCGCAATGGATAAGATCTTCATCCTGCATGCCGATCATGAGCAAAACGCCTCGACCTCAACGGTCCGTCTTGCGGGATCGTCTGGGGCAAACCCATTCGCCTGTATTGCCGCTGGAATTTCGTCACTTTGGGGACCGTCACATGGCGGTGCGAACGAGGCCGTGCTTGACATGCTGGGCGAGATTGGCTCTGTCGACCGCGTGCCGGAGTTCCTTGACAAAGCCAAAGACCCGAACGATCCGTTCCGTCTCATGGGTTTTGGCCATCGCGTTTATAAGAACCACGATCCCCGCGCAAGGGTCCTTCAGGCCCATGCACACAATGTTCTCGACGCTTTGGGAATTCGTGAAGAGCCCTTGTTAAAGCTGGCCATGGAACTTGAGAAGATTGCACTTGAGGATGATTATTTCGTTCAGCGCAAATTGTTCCCGAACGTGGATTTCTATTCCGGTATCATTTTGCGCGCCATGGGCTTCCCGGTCTCCATGTTTACCGTGCTGTTCGCACTGGCACGGACGGTTGGATGGATTGCCCAATGGAACGAAATGATTGAAGACCCGAGCCAGAAGATCGGCCGCCCTCGCCAACTCTATACCGGCGAGTACGATCGCGAGTTCGTACCACTCGACAAACGTTAGACCGTAGCGTTTCTTCCGTACTGAAGGCCGTCCCTAACGGGACGGCCTTTCTTTATGGGAGGTTTTCCGTGAGCACCCGCTCGAACAAATAGCGGGCGGCCGCAACAGACGGAGCAGCATCGCCTGTTCCAAGCTTTTTTAAGAGGGGCTCCAACTCGCGAATTTGACGTTCACCGCCATTGTCGAGCAATCGCTCCAACTCGTGATGCAGTCGTTCGGCGGTGCATTTCTCTTGGAGGTACTCGGGAACAAGTTCGCGGTCTGCCATTATGTTTAAAATATTGACAAAATCGACCTTAATGAGACGTCGTACGATGAATGCCGTTACTGCGTTGACCCGATATGCAACGACAGTCGGAAGTCTCGCAATCGCCGTTTCCAATGCGACGGTACCGGATGCTACGAGGGCGATATTGCTCGCTGCCATAGCATCATACTTCTCTTCCGGCGTCTCCAGAATGATTGGTCGCGTACCCCAACTTTCGGTCTGAGACCTTACAAGATCGGCGACATGGGGCAATGTTGGTAAAATTGCACGGCTCCCCTTCCCATCGGTATTCAATAGTTCTAGAGCGTCTCCGAAGACCCTGAGATGGCGCATAACCTCGCCGCGACGGCTCCCAGGCAATAGGCACACTAGAATTTGGTCTTCGGATATTTCATGCCGGGCGCGAAATTCTGAGCCATTTCCGCGATCGCAACCGTATTCAAGGACCGGATGGCCAACAAAGGGCGCAGGAAGACCAACGTCTTCAAAATACGGCGGTTCAAATGGCAGAATAGTCAAAAGATGATCGTAATAGCGTTTGAATTTTCTAACGCGCCATGGCCGCCAAGCCCATACTGTTGGCGCCACATAATGAACCTTTGGGATGTTCAACTCAGTGATGCGTTTTGCCACGCGGATCGAAAACGACGGTGAATCGATGGTAACGACTATGTCTGGTCGTTGGTCTGATATGTCGGAAGCGACTTTATGGATGCGACGCATTATGCGCCTTGCATGCGGAAGCACCTCTAACAATCCCATAACGCTGAGCTCCGAAATCGGAAACAGACTACGGAATCCACATGACCTCATTGCCTCACCACCGAGTCCGGTGAATTCAATTTCGCGGTCGTTGAATTCCGACATGGCGCGAATTAGATGCGCCCCAATGGCATCACCGGATGGCTCTCCGGCGATTAGATAGATTAGGATGGGTCGCTGGACCATTCTTCTGCATCGAGCGCGAGAATGAAAATTTCCACACTATCAGCGCGACGGACCGTCTCCTCGCGGTCGAGCAGCAGTGTATTCATTGCATCTATCGCTAAGCCGCGAAGTCCTGCATCCTTCATCTGTGTAACGGTATCGGGACCGATTGTTGGAAGATCCGCGCGTGTTTCCTGACCAGGCTTCGGAAGTTTGACCAGAATTCCGCCAGGTCCTGGCCTCAACAAGGATTTCGACCGCGCAATCATCGCTTCCGTCCCTTCGACGGCCTCGACGGCGATCACAATATTATCCTGAATGACTACGCCTTGTCCGACGTCGGCTGGCCCAAGCCGCGAGAGGACATGCGCACCTCTACGAATGTCTGCAATCGCAGATTCATCCGGTTCACAGCGACCGAGTACGCCTGGTCCCGCTAAGCCGTCCTGTAAGAACCTATCCGGTCCAACGACGGTAAAGCCGAGCTCCTCAATCTGCGCAATCACCGCCTTGAGCAGTCCATCATCGCCCATAACCGACGACGCCCCTGCCCGCGCGAGCACTTTTGCGGCCAGCATATCCGGCCGTAGCGCCGTAATGGAGGGGCGCTTTACCGGCCCGACCATGACGATTTCTTCAAACGCTTCGCGGCGCGCAATTTCAAGGGCCTTCTGGGCCGCTCCCAGTCGCAGCCAAGTGTGCGGGCAATTACCAATCACGTTCGGGTCCGCCTGCCCTTCAATCGCGATGACATGAAACGCGCGACCGCGCTTTTGGCAGGCATCAATTATGCGGCCCGGCAAATCGCCCCCACCAGCGAAAATGCCCAGTTTCTTAGCCATTCGTGGATCGCGGTTGCGTAAGCCCTCTCGACGAATTGGCACGCATGAAGTCGACGATTTCCATTACCGCTTCGAAATCGGGGAATTGATTTGCGACGTCTTTGATGCGCTCGCTCAAAAGTCCCTCCTCGGCGAAGAGTTGACGATAGGCGACGCGGAGGCTTCCAATTTCTTCCTTTGTGAAGCCTCGGCGCTTCAGTCCAACCAAATTCAGTCCTGACAGCGATGCTCTACCGCCCATGACGGACGCATAAGGAATAATGTCATTTTCCACGCCGGACATGCCGCCAATCATCGCATGGCATCCAATTCGACAAAATTGATGCACTGCGGCCAAGCCGCCGATAATTGCAAAATCTCCCACGATCACATGTCCGGCTAAGGTTGCGTTGTTCGCCATAATCACATGATTTCCGACTATACAGTCGTGGGCGACATGGGCCCCAACCATAAAGAGATTGTCGTCTCCGATGCGTGTCTCCATGCCGCCGCCCTGGGTCCCGGGGTTCATAGTGACATATTCTCGGATGATGTTGCGCTCGCCGATATTCAAGACCGAGTTTTCTCCGGAATATTTTAAATCTTGCGGTCTATGCCCGATCGACGCGAACGGAAATATTGCGCAATCCCGACCAATCGTCGTGCAGCCATCTAGGACAACGTGGGACTTAAGCTCAACGCCGTCGCCAATGACAACTTCGCCACCAACACAGGAAAAGGGACCGATAACGACGTTTTCGCCGATCTGTGCGGACGAATCGACTATGGCGGTCGGGTGAATATCTGTCATTCTGGATCCGCAATCATTGCAGCGAAAACTGCTTCCGCCACGATCGTTTCATCCACGAAAGCTTTGCCGCTCAATTTCCACACATTCCCGCGCTGGCGAATTTTCTCAACCTTCAGGTAGATCACGTCTCCGGGCACCACGGGCTTGCGGAAACGGGCATTGTCTATCGACATAAAATAGACGATCTTTCCCTTTGATTCGGCGCCGGTGCTGTGAACGACAAGAACCGCAGCGGTCTGGGCCATGGCTTCGACAATCAGCACCCCAGGCATAATTGGCATGACGGGAAAGTGCCCTTGGAAATGCGGCTCCGCCATCGTGACGCATTTTATGCCCGTCGCACTCTTCGACGGGATAATATCGGTCAACTTGTCGATCATCAGAAATGGATAACGATGCGGGATCATATCCATGATCTGATTAACATCGAGCACATTCGTGCTCGCCGCGAATTTGTTTTTTGAGTCGGCTTCATCCACGGCTGCTATTCCTTTGCTTTACCCGGGAATTGCGGGAGTTCGCCTGTTTTTTGTGCCATCGGTGGAATTGGCAACGATATGTCTGGCACTCGCTTATCCAAGCGTGACTTTGCTTCTTTTGAGATGAGTGTCTGTGGCTTCGCGAATATTATTACGCCTTGACCACGTGTCGAATTCAGAATGACATCAATCCCCCGCTCAACGGCAATGGCTTCCAGTATCCTCGCAAGTTCGCTCTCGATTTGGCGCATACCATTGACATACATTTGGTCAAGTTGGCGTTTTCTCTCCGTGACCACCGTTTGTAAGTTTTCCGCATTACGCCGATATTCTCCACTGCGCCTCTTAAAATCTTCAGGAGACTGTTCCTTTTGCATCCCCTGCAGGTATTTTCGTTCAGTCTTCAGTTCGTCCTGCAGGCGCTTTATCTCGTCATGATAGATGGCGCGTTGTTTGTTAACTTGTCGGCGAATTGACGCGCCGGCTTTGGATTCACGCGTCACCTGTTGGAAATCTACGATAGCAATCACAGGCGCTTGACTAGTGCGCTTGGTATCTCCGATAGCCCCACTGGCGGCAATCACGACACCGATAGCGGCCATCATCACCGAGACGCATACCCGTGGTAAGCCTCGTTTAAAATCTCGTTCCAAAGTTAAACCTAAGAATTTCTTCCTCATCGAAGTCTTCCTTGAGGATCGGCAGGGCCACATCGAGTCGGATCGGCCCAAATGGAGAGCGCCACTTTAAGCCGACGCCCGCAGACATCCTCAATGAGCTTTCATCCAGTATTGAGGAGTCATCTTCAACTGGATTGATCAGCGTACCGAAATCTGTGAAGAACGCCCCATTAAAGCCGAGTTCTTTCGGTAATCCTAACGGGAAGCTTAACTCCACCGTTCCAGCTGCATAGCTCTGTCCGCCCAAGGCGTCATCAGTACCCGCAACGCGCGGACCAATGCCCGACTCCTCAAAGCCACGCAGACTTTCTCCTCCGATAAAGAAACGGTCGTTTATTCGAATGTCTTCGCCAAAATCGACCATATGGCCAGCTTCTCCAACCAGGTGGACGACCCAATCAGTTGCGATCTGATAGTGAAACGTGTTTTCCAGTTGCGCCCGTAAGTATTTTGCATCACCGCCAAGACCAGCGATATCGGTACTAATGCGAGATAGGTAACCGGACGTTGGATCGATTTGGCTGTTCCGTAAATCAAGGGTCAGGTCTTGCCCTATCATAGATGTCGTGGATTTTCCTTCTTGTTGGCGAATAAAGAATGACGCGTCATCATCCACCTCCACGATCTCATCACTCCGGACGAGATAGCGGAGGCGTTGCCTCCAATCTTCATTGATTTCGTATCCGAGCCTGAATCCGACGCCAATTCGCTTGCTCGTAAAAGAACTTTCATCCGAGTTATCACTCTCCCGCTTGAAGAGGTCGACACCGGCTGAAACATCCTTGTCGAGAAAATAAGGTTCTGTGAAGCCGAGGTCGAAGTTCTGGCTACGCTGAGACAACGTGAATTTTGCCCGTATTTTCTGCCCACGACCGAGGAAATTCCGCTCCGTAATACCAACGTCAACAAGTCCGCCCTCTGAGGTGGAAAATCCAAATCCGAGATTTATCTCGCCAGTGGACTGTTCGCCCAGATCCACCTGGATAATTGTCTTGTCGCTTACCGAGCCAGGAATATTGTTGACTTCAACCTTCCCGAAGTAACCGAGATTCTGAATTCTTTGGCGCGATCGTCGCAATTTCGCCGCGTTAAATGCATCACCCTCAACAAGCCGAAATTCCCGGCGAATGACTGAATCTAGAGTCCGCACATTGCCAGTAATATCAATGCGTTCAACGAAGACTTTGGGGCCTTCCTGTAACTCAAAGGTCACGTTTACGATGCGATTCTCGCGGTCCCTGTTGACGATGGGACGCGCCTCTACAAAGGCAAAACCACTATCACCCGCCAGGTTTGTAAGCGCCAAGACAGTATCGTCCACTTCAGAGGCGCTATACCAGGCACCAGATTCAATTGTAATCAATGGCTTGAGTTGCGCTGCTCCAATTTCCTTAATACGCGATGTGCCCTCAATCTCTCCAAACTTGTAGCGCTCGCCCTCTTCGAGAGTAAAGGTAACGAAGAAGTTCTTCTGGTCGGCGGTCAACTCGGCCACTGCGGATGCGACGCGAAAATCTGCGAATCCGTTTTCTAGGTAGTATCGTCGCAGTAATTCGCGGTCGAATGTAAGACGATCCGGATCGTAAGTGTCGGAACTGGACAGAAACCTATACCAACGATCTTCTTTCGTCTGTATGACGTCGCGCAATGCGTCATCCGAAAAGAAGCGA
>CAXGSZ010000104.1:0-7224 GCA_964012455.1 uncultured Alphaproteobacteria bacterium | reverse complement strand
GGTTTGGGGGGCGTTGGCAGCTCGATGCAAATCTCAGAACACTGTTCCGTGAAAAAGGGACGGATAATCAAAGGGTCTCCGTCAAACCGGGTTATCAAATTGGCCGAACGTGGAATCTTGGACTGGTGACGACCGCAACGATATCCGCGCAAATGGATGGTTATAGGATCGAAAATGTCAGCGGCTCCGGTAACGATTTAGCATTACGGGGGCGGGTGTTCCCGCAGGCCGCCGTTGAGGCGCGGTATCCGCTCGTACGCCATTCTGGCAATCTGAAACAGATCGTCGAGCCTGTTGCGATGTTGATCGGTGCACCGAATGGCAGCAATCCGAGAGATATTTCAGACGAGGAAAGCACTGTCTTTGAACTCGACGACACGAACCTTCTCGGTCTTGATCGCTTTGCCGGATTGGATCGGGTAGACAGCGGGTCCCGCGCGGTCTACGGCGTTAAGATGGGAATGTATGGCGAGCGGGTCGGCGATATTACGGCGTTTATTGGCCAGAGCTATCGCTTCCATACCGACCGGGATTTGAGATCATCGAAACTTCTGGAAGAGGACTTTTCTGACTATGTCGGAAGGATCGACGTAAAGCCGAACGAATATATCGACCTGCTTTATCGATTCAGATTCAGCGAATCCGATTTCTCGAGTCGAAGTAGTGCGATTGGGTTCTCGGTTGGTCCAGATGCGATGAGGGTGAGTGGTAACTATTTCTTTGTTGAGGAAGGCACGGCGGCCAGCAATGCGGACCGGCGGGAAGAGCTACAAATTGACCTGAGTTCACGAATCACACAATTCTGGTCCGCATCGATGGGAACACATCGCGACCTGACCGGTAACGGCGGTTCGCTCTTGCACTCCTTGCGCGCGAGTTACCTGGACGAATGTTTCGGTTTCAATATCACGGCTCAGCGAAGCTTCACGCGAGACCCCGATATCAAACCAGAGAGCCGTATCCTATTCCAGTTCATCTTCAAGCATCTGGGGCAAGTGCAGTCGAGTGCGGGGTAGGCATATGGCGATTGGTGTGCGACAGGTCAGCAAAATTCACAAACGTCGCGGACGTTTGAAACATCTATGCATCGTGTTCGCTGGTGTGGCTTACGTTTATTGCAACGTCGTGTTGGCGCAGGACGTGCAGCGGATTGCCGCAATCGTAAACGATGAGATTATCTCGATTTACGACCTCGAAAATCGAATTCGACTAGTCGTGACGACGGCAAATCTGCCCCCACGCCAAGACGTTTTCAGACGCTTACGGCCGCAGGTGCTTCGAACGATGATCGATGAACGCATTCAGCTACAAGAGGCGGCCTCGTTGAACATTCGTGTAAAGCAGCGTGAAATCAATCGTACGATTTCGAACCTTGCACGCCAGAATCGCATGAAACCCGATCAGCTATGGGCGCTTCTGGATAGTCGCCAAGTGGATCGCTCAGCGCTCGAAACCCAGGTCAGGGCTCGCGTCTCATGGTTCAAGCTCATAGAACGCAAGTTTGCACGTCAGGTCGCTGTTGGTCATGAGGAGGTGGAAGAAGAGCTAGATCGTCTTCGCCTTCAGCGAGGAAAGCCAAGGTTACGCGTTTCTGAAATTTTTCTGAGTGTCGATTCCCCGGACGCCGACAGGTCCGTCAGGCAAACAGCTGAGCGACTGATTCAACAGATCGTCAACGGCGCAAATTTCGCCTCGATCGCGCGGGAGTTTTCGCAGAGCACAACCGCCGGAAACGGTGGTGATCTCGGTTGGATAACGGACGCTGAACTGGATGGTGAGCTCGCGACGACCGTCGCAGCGATGCAGCCGGGGCAAGTGTCGCCGCCTCTTCGAACACTGACGGGATACCATATCATCTATTTAATTGAACGGCGCATTCCGGATGTGAGCGCAGCGACCGCCAATATCCAATATCGTCAGATGATATTTCCAATTCTTCCCAATGCTCTCGCCTCGGAAGTCGAGGCGCAAAATGCGCAGGCGCTGGAAATTGCGCGTACGGTGAAATCTTGCGATGAATTCCTGCAATCCGGTCGTGCGGCCAATGCGCTCCAAGTTGAACGCCTGCAGACGGTATCTTCGGTTCAACTGTCTGGCCAGATTAAGGGTTTTTTGATGGAGCAGGAAATCGGCATCCCCAGTGCACCGATGCGGGCGTCCAATGGGATATCCATGATGGTCGTATGCCGTCGCATCGCTCAAGACGCGGGCCTTCCCGGTCCCCATGAACTAGAAAATAAAATACGACGTCAGCGGGTTGGATTGTTGGCACAGCGCTACATGCGCGATCTTCGGCGCTCGGCCTACCTGGACCTCAGACAGTGAGGGTAGAAGCCCGCCCCATAGCCGTCACCATGGGTGAACCCGCAGGAATCGGTGGCGAGATAACATTGAAGGCATGGCGCACGCGCGAGGCGAGCGGATTACCGCATTACTTTGTCGTGGATGACGCCGCACGACTTCAGCGCATCGCCGCGCAACTGGAATGGGACATTCCGATTGCGGAAATCGAAAAGCCGGATGACGCAATTGACGCATTCGGCAACGCTTTGCCCGTAATACCATTGGAAGTCCCGGGGCCGGTTGTTCCTGGATGCCCTCAACCCGAAACCTCAGCAGCTGTCGTCTCTTCAATCGAGCGTGCTGTTGAATATGTTAAAGTTGGACAGGCGGCGGCTGTCGTCACCAATCCCATTCAGAAGAAAGCACTCTATGACTGCGGATTTTGCTATCCAGGTCATACGGAATTCTTGGCGACTTTGGCAGATGGCGCCGCTCAGCCTGTGATGATGCTGGCCTGCGAACAGCTCCGCGTGGTGCCGGTGACCGTCCATCAGCCGCTTCGGGAGGCTATCGAATCGCTACGCAGTGAAAGCATCGTCGAGACCGTCCGGGCAACTGTGCGTGCGTTGAGGCAGGATTTTGCCATCGACCGTCCGCATGTGATGATTGCGGCATTAAATCCGCACGCCGGCGAAGAGGGGGCGATGGGGCGCGAAGAGATCGATATTATTGTTCCGGCCGTCGAAAAGTTGAAAAAGGCGGGTTACTCCGTAACCGGACCGACGCCAGCCGACACTTTGTTTCATGACCGGGCGCGGACGGCTTATGACGCGGCCGTCTGCATGTATCATGATCAGGCCCTGATTCCGCTAAAAACGATCGACTTCAGCTCTGGTGTGAATATTACGCTCGGGCTTCCGTTTGTGCGAACGTCTCCTGATCATGGCACCGCGCTTGAGATCGCCGGCACGGGGGTTGCCGATGAATCGAGCCTCGTCGCCGCTTTGAAGATTGCGGCGCGGATGGCCGAAAATCGAAAACGTAGTGGACTGATTTCCGATGACCGAGTCTCCCGCAGACTCAATTGACGAACTGCCGCCGCTGCGCGAGGTCATTGCCGAGTACGGCCTTAATGCAAGACGCGCGCTGGGCCAACACTTCTTGCTTGATCTGAATTTGACCCGGCGCATCGCATCCTCGGCATCAAACTTGTCGCAAGGAACCACGATTGAAGTTGGGCCGGGCCCAGGCGGGCTCACTCGTTCTCTGCTGGCGTCCGGCGCGTCTAAGGTTGTTGCCATCGAACGGGACGAGCGCTGCGTTAAAGCTCTCGCAACGTTGGCGGAAGCCGCGGGCAGCCGTTTTGAACTTCTTTACGCCGACGCGCTTGAAGTTGATGTCGCAGCATTGGGGCCGCCGCCGCTCCGCATTGTCGCCAACCTGCCGTACAATATTGCAACGCCGTTGCTTGTCCGCTGGCTCAAGGCGGGACCTGAAATTACTGAAATGATTTTGATGTTTCAGCTCGAGGTGGCGGAGCGCATTACGGCATCGGTAGGCGCGAAGCCTTATGGCCGTCTTGCCGTATTGAGCAACTGGTGCGCGGAGACACGATTTCTTTTTCGCATCCCAGCTCGCGCGTTTACGCCATCGCCGCGGGTGGATTCTGCTGTTGTGAGGCTGAACCCCTTTAATCAACCGCGGTTCGACGGCGACGCTTGTGATATAGAATCTGTTACGGCAGCGGCATTCGGGCAAAGAAGAAAAACGCTGAAGCGCTCGCTTGTTTCCCTTGGCGTCCCTGTTGAGGCGCTGCTCAAGCGCGCAGGTATCGATGGGCGAAAAAGGGCCGAGGAGTTGGATATTGCTGCGTTCTCGTCGCTTGCCGTGGCGTTCAGCGACCTTCGCGAAGGCCTTTGACGAATTCTCCAAGCCCGGTTTGCCGGGCGCGTTTCAGGCGTTCTGCCCTGAGGATCGCCATTGCCATTTCGATGCTTTCCACAATCTCCCGGTTGACAATGATATAATCGTATTCCGGGTAGTGGCTCATCTCGTCGGGTGCCCGGCGCATGCGGTTCGCTACGACCTCGGCTGAGTCTTGCGCCCTGCCCCGCAGCCGCTTTTCAAGTTCTGACGTCGATGGTGGCAAAATAAAAACACTGACGAGGTCCGCGCGCGCGCGTTCCGCCAACTGCTGCGTGCCTTGCCAATCGATATCGAAGAGAACGTCCTGGCCGCCCTCCAGCGCTTCCATGACCGGCGCCGCGAGTGTTCCATAGTAATGGTCGAAAACCTTGGCGTACTCGAGCAGCTCGCCACGGTTGACCATGAGATTGAAATCCGCGGTTTCGACGAAATGGTAATCGCGTGCAGCAACCTCGCCCGGCCGCTTCGGCCGGGTCGTCATGGAGACCGACATGACGATCTCTGGATCACGTTCTAGGATTGCGCGGGAGATCGTCGTCTTACCCGCTCCGGAAGGAGAGGATAAAACAAACATCAATCCGCGGCGCTGCATTCTCAAATCGTCGTCCAAAAGGCTCACTCCACGTTCTGCGCCTGCTCACGAAGTTGATCGATTGTCGCCTTCATTTCCAGTCCGATGCGTGTCAATTCCTCGTTGGAGGATTTCGAACAAAGGGTATTCGCCTCGCGATTGAATTCTTGGCAGAGGAAATCCAGTCGACGACCGATCGGTTCGGAACCGGCCAAGAGTTCCCTGCCAGCGGCGCAATGTGCCTCCAGACGGTCGAGCTCTTCGCGAACATCCGCCTTTGTAGCAAGTACGGCAACTTCCTGGGCTAATCGTTCTTCGGAAAGCTCCTGTGGTCTGTCGAGAAGTTCGGCGATCTGCGCATTGAGGCGATCGCGGATGACATCGATCCGGGCGCCGTCCGATTTGCGCGCTTTACGACACGCCACTTCAAGTGTGGTCAAGTAATCCGCGAGTAACGTGTTCAATCGCTCGCCTTCCGCAAGACGCGATGACGCAAGGCCTCCGATGGCCTCGTTCAATGTCGACAAAAGCGCGGCATCTGTTTGCTCCAGATCTTCTGACGTTTCGTCGTTCTCTGCGGTTTCGATGACGCCCTTCACGGTCAGCAGGGTCTCGAGTTTGAGCGGACCCGCATCAACGCGGTTGGCGAAGTCGCCATGAAGTTCGATAAGTTCATCGAGAAATGGACGGTTAATACGAAGTGCACTATTGACGTGATTGTTTTCGATGGAGAGGGTTAACGAGATTGATCCGCGACCCAGCCGATCGCCCGCCAGTTTCTTTGCCGGTAACTCGATCCGGTCGTAGCCGTAGGGCACTTTAATTCTGACGTCGAGGGAGCGACCATTGACGGACTTCGCTTCCCATGTCCAGCGACGGTCGCGCCTTTCGCCGCTCACACGAGAAAATCCTGTCATGCTTGCAAGAGGCAACGGCCAATCCTCGTTGGACAGGGTAAAACAGCGAGCGCAATATATCCCTCCTTAAAAAGGGCAACAAGCCAACCGCCACAAGAGGCAGATTAGGCGCATACTCATGTCACCACCAAGTTCGATTCTGATCACGGGTGCATCCAGTGGCATTGGTGAGGCACTTGCATTCCACTATGCAGAATCCGGTGTGTCGTTGTATCTGTCAGGCCAAAATGAAGATCGGTTGACCGGTGTCGCCAAAGTCTGCGAAGCGCAGGGCGCGACGGTGCACGTGTCCACCGTTGATGTAACTGATCGCGATCTGATGGCCCGGTGGATTGCGGATATCGATTGCGAGACCGCGCTCGACCTCGTTATCGCCAATGCTGGTATTTCCGGTGGAACTGCTGACGGGATCGAATCCGAGATGCAGACGCGCTCGATATTTTCCGTTAATGTCGATGGCGTCCTCAATACGGTGCTGCCGGCGCTGGAGGTGATGGCCGCGCGGAGTGGTGGTCAGATTGCCATCGTCTCTTCGCTTGCGGGATTTTTACCGATGTCGGGTGCACCGGCATATAGTGCGAGTAAAGCGGCCGTTCGCCATTTTGGAGAAGCGTTGCGGCCTTCCGCTGCACGTCGCGGTGTCGGCGTCACGGTGATTTGCCCCGGTTTCGTGCACAGCCGGATTACTGCAGCAAATCCATTTCCCATGCCTTTCATCATGCCGGCCGATGGCGCAGCGAAGATCATCGCGCGAGGCCTCGCGAGGAATAGCGCCCGCGTGGCGTTTCCATGGATAATGTACGCAGTCGTCTACACGCTGAGTCAATTGGTGCCGCCGCCGTTGTTGCGAATTTTGCTGAGCTGCCTTCCGGAAAAGCCGGGGCTGCGGTGACAACAGGGGCTTAAGGTTTCTTGGACCTTTGAAGACGTCGCCACCGCGCGACATTCCGGTTGTGCTCGACCAATGTCCTCGCGAAGGTGTGACCGCCGGTTCCATCGGCGACGAAATAGAGCTCGTCGGTTTGAATTGGATTCAATACCGCCGCAATAGCGTCGCGACCCGGGTTGCAGATCGGGCCCGGCGGAAGGCCGAAGATGCGGTACGTGTTATAGGGTGTGTCGGTCGCGAGATCCTTGCGCGAAATGGCGCGTCCGAGGGGGCGGTGCCCGCGCGTGATGCCGTAGACGACAGTCGGATCTGATTGCAGTCGCATACCTTTGCGCAATCGATTCACAAATACGGCAGCAACCCGAGCTCGTTCTTCCGGAATGCCGGTCTCCTTTTCGACGATCGATGCCAGAATGATTGCCTGTTCGGGATTGTCGAGCGGCAGACCCTTGGCGCGCTTGTTCCAGAGTGCGTAGACCGTGTCATTCATGGACTCTGTCATCCGGCGGAGGAGGGTGTTTCGGTCGTCGCCGAGTTCAAAGCGATATGTTTCGGGGAGAAGACTGCCTTCGCGTGGCACGGAGGCAGCGCCGTTCAGTGCCGTCGTGTTGTTCAATAGGGCCAGCACTTCGGCGATG
>CAXGSZ010000103.1:0-7260 GCA_964012455.1 uncultured Alphaproteobacteria bacterium | reverse complement strand
GTTGCAGGTGTCGGCAGCGGCACGGGTGAAGCGCTGGTGCGTCGTTTTGCCAAGGGTGGCTACCGCGTCGCGATGATTGCCCGCAAGGCGGAACGCCTGGAACGCATTGCGGGCGATGTGGCGGACGCCGTCGGGTATCCGTGTGACATGGCGGATGTCGACGGCTTCCGCGACACGCTAAACAAGATCAAACAGGAGATGGGCTCGCCGAAGGTCGCTATCATGAATGGCGCGCGGGCGGTGCGCGAGCGCTACGATAAAATCGACCACCTAGAGTTTGAGAGCACCTTCCGGGTCAACGTTACCGCCCTATTGGTACTTGCACAGGAAACTTGTCCGGACATGATCGAGATGGGCGACTGTGCGCTCCTGGTAACCGGCAACACGGGTGCCTGGCGCGGTAAGCCTCATTTCACCGGCTTCGCGCCGTCGAAGTCGGCACAGCGTATCCTCGCGGAGGCATTAGCCCGCGACCTCGGGCCACAAGGCGTCCACGTTGCGTATATTACCATCGACGCTGCCATCGATATCTGGTGGGTTCGGGAGCGTCGGGGCTCAGACTATCCGAAGGATATGTTTGCGAAGCCAGCCGATATCGCGGGCGAATGCTTCCACGTTGCGCACCAGCCGAAATCTACCTGGTCCTTCAACGTGGAACTCCGGCCTTACAACGAACCTTGGTAGGATCGCGCCGTCTTATTCAAGATTGACGACGACCTCGCCAAACGGCCCGAAATCGGCACGGTAGGTCTGTCCGTGCTCCGGCCGCAGCATGCCGGTCAGGGTGCCGGTACTGATCATCTGACTGGCCGTCAGGCCGATGCCGGTTCGTGACAACTCGTTGGCAAGCCATGTAAGTGGCACCATTGGGTGCTCCATCGCCGCTTTTGCGGTTCCGGAGCGTTTCTCGTAACCGTCGCAATAGAGGGTCACTACCTGTCCCGCGATATCCTTCTCCTCCCAGTTCTCGATGGCAGGACCAAAGATCAGTGTCGCGCTACCGGAGCCGTCGGCGAGGATTGCGGGCAATGGAGGAAAATTCTCGTCATGGATAAACCGACATTCGGCAAGCTCGATTCCCGGATGCAGAGACGCAACGGCTTCGCTTACTTCTTCGAGGGAATAAGGCGTCTCTCGCGGCGGCAGGTCCGAACCGAGGCGCACCTGAAACTCCACCTCGGGAATCGGACTGCAGAGCGTTTCGAACTTGGAAGTTGCAGGCGACGGACGAATATTGGGCGCGTAGACGCGGCCGTAAATTGGTTGTTTGGTCCGCAAGGCCTGTTGCATTTCCGTGTTGGTTGCCGCGATTTTCCATCCTGCGACTGTCCATCCGAGTTCCTCCTCTACCCGACGGGCGACATCGTAGGCGGTCTCCCGGTCAGGCGGAATCAGTTCGGGTTCGAGGCCACTACGCTGGCGACCCTCGCGCCGCAAGCCGGCAAGGAGCTGGGCCAGTTCGGTACGTTGAAACTCATCCATGAGGGTCGGTCAGTCGTTTAATCCCGCGGCGGATTAAGGCGCGCGAGTTCCGCCATCAAGTCGACCGCGGCGTCCTGCGCCGGGGCGATGGTGAAGTTGTTTGCGCCCGAATCCTCCCATGCCCGGAAGCGCTCCTTGATGCGGGCCGGTGGTCCCATGAGGCCGCGGGAATCGATCCATTCGTCCGGCACCGTGGCGATCGCTTCTTCCTTGTTTCCGGCCAGATAGAGTTCCTGGATACGATCAGCCTCGTCCTTGTATCCGCGGCGGACGAACATGTCCTTGTGGAAGTTCTTGTCCTTGTGACCCATGCCGCCGATGTAGAGCGCCTCGCGCGGCTTTAGGCGGTCGATCGATGCCTTCACGTCCTCGTCCACATCAACAAAGATTCGGGCCATGACATCAAAGTTATCCCATCCCTTGCCGTTGCCGGCGCGCTTGAAGCCTTCCTCGAGCCATGGTTTGTACTCATCCATCGTGCCCGGCATGAAACCCAGCGGCAGCCAGCCGTCGGCCACTTCACCGGTCAGGCGAACCGTCGCTTCGTTGCCGGAGCCGATATAAATCGGAATGTCAGGGTTCATGTGCAAAATCGACTTCAATGGCTTGCCGACACCGAGTCCGCCTTCACCGCTGTAAGGTAGTTGCAACTGCTTGCCGTCATGCGTCAGGCCTTCCTCGCGGCGCCAGATCTTGCGCATGATCTCGACATAGTCCTTGAGCCAGTAGTACGGCCGACCCCACGGCTGTCCATACCAGCCTTCGACGATCTGTGGACCCGAGACCCCGAGCCCCGCAATGGCACGTCCGCCACCGGCGAGAGCGTCGACCGTACCCATGCTCATGGCGCAGTTGGCCGGGGTGCGTGCCGATACCTGGATGATGCCGGTACCGAGTTTTATCCGCTTGGTGATCGCTGCGAGATATGCCAAAGGCGTAATTGCGTCGGACCCGTAGGCCTCGGCCGTCCAGACGCTGTCGTAACCGATTTTCTCCGCGTGGAGAATTCGGTCGACCGGCAAGTCCATGTGGGCGCCTGAGTATCCGATGGAGAGACCGAGTTTCATAGGAATTCCTTCCTCGTCTCCGTTGTACTGATTTCCCGGAGACGCGTCGCGTTATCCGGGATCCAGATTAGCTAAAATATATCGTGTCCGAACTAGGTCTTGGCTCTCTGCATCGTGTTGGCCGGGAGGCATAGGGCTGACTACGAATCTATTTTTGCAGTTGCGTAGCCGCTGACCACCGTCGAGCCGTCCTGGTTTGTCGTCTTGACCTCCAGGTCGACCAGCGCCTGGCCATCTTCGACACGTAAATCTGTCACGGTAGCGGTCGAGGTCAGGGTGTCGCCTGGCCAGACCTGGTTGGTAAAGCGGACACCAAACTTCGTCAGGCGGCCGTCGCCGACATAGTTCGTCAGCATCTTGCCTGTCAGACCCATAGTCAGCATGCCGTGGGCGAAGACACCCGGATAGCCCGCGACTTCCTTCGTATAGACATCGTCCGTGTGCAGCGGGTTGTAGTCACCTGACGCACCGGAATACATCACTAGTTGCGTGCGGCTGAGATTGTCGATGACGACTTCGCTATGCTCGTCACCGGGTTTTAGGTCGCTCATGTTGAGTGCCATTATCAATTCCCTCCCTTAATCCTGCTCGACCGGTTTTTCGGTCTTCACACCGACGCCTCGCATTGTGAGAACGAGTTCGCCATTCTGATCGTGAAACTCGAAAATGGTTTCAGTGAATTTCAGCAGGCCGGCGCGCTTGCTCTGCTTCTCCCATGTATTGCCTGGTTTCGAGGTCATGGTGAGCTGGTCGCCGGGTTTCAGGTGGCGGTGATACTCATAGTGCTGTTCGGCATGCAGGCCACCTGTCGAGGGCGCTGGCTCGTCGAGACCGGTCGGGTTCTTACCGGAGCCGAACCATTTTTCACCGTTTCTCGGACGTAGATGATATTCCGGATCGAATTGCGATACCGCGCGACCAAAAGTCGGCGGGGCGATTATACTGCCAGTCTCGCTCTTGGCGGCGTAATCGGCGTCGCTGTAAATCGGGTTGTCGTCCAGTAGAGAGCGCGCAAACATCATGATATGCGACCCTTCGACCGGCATTTTTACTTCGTCGGCCACGGTATTTCTCCTTCGTCGTAAGCTCCATCGGCACGAAGTGAGGATGTGATTCGGGCAGCCCCGGTCAACCGGTCGCGAGAGGCAGGCCGGGTCCTGTAAGAACCCCCTGTTCAGTAAGCTGCCGGGCTGCATCATTATCGTGCCCGGGTGCCGCGAGGCTCTCTCACATATGTCGGCCCTACAGTGGTGCCGTTTGACCGCTGTGGTTAACGCGGAGACGTCGCACCAGTCTACCGCTGTCGACGGGTTCAACCCTGATACATTTGCGCCCTGTTGGGCCAGCAACCTGCCGCAGTAGGGACCGGAGATGCCTTGGCTTAAGTCCAGAACCTTCAATTCCGCGAACTGTGTTTCATATCACATCGCTCCACCTCCACGGAATCCATAGGGCAGTGGGCCGCTCTTAGGCGATAGCTTTTCATTTCCGGTGGTATGAGTAAATTCGCCGCAATCACCGGACCTAATGGCGTGCTCGGTTCGGCATTAGGTTTTACATGTGACTTTATATTAAAAGGACCTCCGATGTTCGACACGACCCAAATTGCCGCACCGCTCGAAATCCATACTGAACGGGTCCGGCCGGAATGGATCGACCACAACGGACATATGAACGTTGCCTTCTATTTGATGGCGTTCGATGAGGCGGCGGGCGCGGTCGCTAAAGCGATCGGTTATACCAACGAATATCGGAAGGCGAATAAGATTGGCACCTTTGTGGGCGATTATCACATCCGATACGTTCAGGAAGTGATGGAAGGGGACTTGTTGCGGTTCACCTATCGCATCATCGCGTGCGACGAGAAGCGGTATCACTATTGGCAGGAGATGTATCACGCGGAGAAAGGCTACCTCGCAGCGGAAGCCGAGGCGATCACCCTCCACATCGATATGTCAATCCGCAAGGTCTCGCCGTTTCCAACGCAAATATACGAGCGCATCCGGGCCATCTACGAAGCGCATAAGCACCTGCCAATACCGGAGAATTTGGGCCGGCAAATCCAGGTGAAGCGGAAGTAGTAGACCCCACGCAGTGTTATTCCGGAAACGCGGAGTGTTATCCGGAACTTTAGTCTGAGACCCACAATGTGTCGTTGCGACTGGATTTAGTTCTCAGGCTCTAACTTCGAGGTCACTCTATAGTCGGCTCCGGAATGACGATTGAGGGTATCCTAGCCTATCTCCTCGCCAAGACCGACATAGTCGTCGATGAACGCCAAGACTTCATCACGGCTTCGGTTGGGCAGGCCGACGATGGCGCGGGTGAAGCCAGCGACGCGGAACTTCTTCAGGGAATCTGCATCGCGGGCCCGCTGGCAGAAGGCGGAAAGCTGAATGTCGTCGGGGTTCCGGCCCTCTTCGCTGACCGCGTGGCGCATTTTCGCGACCATTGCCTCGGGATCACGCAGCAGGACGTCGATCGGCATCCAACCGTCGCAATAGCGCGCGACCCGCTTTAGGGACATGTCGGTGGCGCCGCCCAACAGGACGGGTGGGTGCGGGTCCTGCGCGGGTTTCGGGTTGGAGACGATACGCTTGAAGTTGACGAACTCACCTTCGTAGCTGGCTTCCTCTTCGGTCCAGATCGCCTTCATCGCCTCCACGCGCTCGCGCAGCAACTTCCAGCGCCGGTCGAAAGGATAGCCGTGGTTCTCCATCTCCTCCTTGTTCCAGCCACCACCGATGCCGAAGAGAAATCGTCCGCCCGAATAGTGATCCAGCGTGGCAACCGATTTGGCGAGGGCGATAGGATCGTGCTCGACGACGAGGCTGATCCCGGTGCCGAGTTTCAGGTTCTCAGTCACTGCGGCCGCCATGCCGAGGGTCACGAATGGATCGCTCATATGATAATATGGCTTCGGTAAGTCGCCGCCGCCCGGGAACGGTGTCTCGCGGCTTGCCGGTATATGCGTATGCTCACCGACCCAGAGCGAATCGAAGCCACGTGCTTCCAGTTCACTTGCGAGATCGTCCGCGCGAATGCCGTATTCCGTGTTATAGCTGAAGAACCCGATATCCATGGATTATCCTCCCTTTGCCGGGGCAGTAAGGCGTCTATTTTCATAGTTAGGTTGGCGTCCGGATTTTCGAAGCAACCGACCATCATTCCCGCGAATGCGGGCATCCAGAAGGGTTTCCGGCGCCGTGCTGGATTCCCGCATTCGCGGGAATGACAGAGGAGGGACGACAACATGCCTATCAAGATGCCAGCTATCTCTTTGGCGGCGGTGCCCGGACGGCGTCATAAGATTCTTGAATTTGCCAAGGAAGCAGAGGCGCGAGGCTTTGCCGGCATTTACATGCCGTCGCTCGGTGACAACATGGCGCTGTCGACAGCCCTCGCCGTGGTGACGGATCGAATCCATTTCGGGACGTCAATCTGCCCAATTTACTTCCGCTCGCCTCTCGATTTGGCGCAGCATGCCGCCTTCATCCATGAGCTGTCGGGCGGGCGATTTCACTTCGGTATCGGGGTCGCGCATGCGCCCTCGCACGCGCGCTACGGCGTGACGGTGGGTAAGCCCCTCTCGGATATTCGGGAATTTGTGAAAACCGCACGCGAAGCCCAAATGATAGGTGAATTGCCGCCGATCACGCTTGCGACGCTGCGGAAAAAGATGATCGCGTTGTCTGCGGAGATTGCCGAAGGCATGGTCTTCGCCAATGGATCACGGTCTTACATGGCCGAATCGCTTTCCGTTGTACCGGACGTGAAGCGCAAGGACCCAGGTTTCTTCATCGGCGACATGATCCCGACATGCGTCTTCAGCGATGAGGAGAAGGCTGCTGCCGTGAACCGCAAGACTTTGATTAGCTATGCCCGTTTACCGAATTACCGCAACTACTGGAAGGAAGCGGGCTACGAGGAAGAGATGGCCGACGTTGAAAAAGCGATGGAGAATGGTAACGAACCGGAGGAGATCGCAAAGAGCCTATCCGACCGTTGGCTTGCGGACAACACGCTCTATGGTTCGGCATCGAAGGTCCTTGAAGGGCTTGAGGCTTGGTACGACGCTGGTATCAAGACGCCGATCCTGGTGCCATCGTCTGCCCAGGGTAATCAGATCAAGGCGATTGAGGAACTGTTCGAACTCTGTGAGAGGCTGAAATGAAGTTCGGTGTCAGATATTGCAATACGGCGCGTTACACCAGGCCGGAAAACGCCGTCGAATTGGTCCAGGCCGCGGAAGCCGCTGGCTTCGAGTCCGCATGGACGGTCGATCATGTTGTCGTTCCGGAAGGCTATGAATCGAAGTACCCCTATACGGATGACGGTAAGATGGCGGGCGGCAAGAACGACATCCCGTTGCCGGATCCGCTGATCTGGATGAGCTATGTCGCGGCGCGGACCGAAAAGATTAATTTCGGCACTGGTATCCTTATTGTCCCGCAGCGCAACCCGGTGGTCGCGGCAAAACAGATTGCGACACTCGACTTCATGACCGGCGGGCGGATTTTGCTCGGCATTGGCGTCGGTTGGATGGAGGAAGAGTTCAATGCGATCAATGCGCCGTTCGAGGCGCGTGGACGCGCCACCGACGAATATGTCGGCGTGATGCGGGAGCTCTGGTCTTCGGATATGCCGACCCATGACGGCGAGTTCTTTCACTTCAAGGGCGCACACATGCAGCCCAAACCCGTGAATGGCA
>CAXGSZ010000102.1:0-7271 GCA_964012455.1 uncultured Alphaproteobacteria bacterium | reverse complement strand
GGCGTGCCGTGGTGGTACTTTTACAAGTTGGCCGGCCCGCACGAGAACCATCGTGTGAAATCAGTCGACCCTGACGGCACGCAATGGGACGGAATTGGGCCCGAACGGGCCATTGGCTGTATTACCTATGTTGCTGCGGAGGTGATGGCGCCCGGCGTCATAAATTCAGGCGGTTCGGGGCGTTATTTCATCGGCGAGCCGGATGGCTCGGAGTCAGAGCGGTGTCTGCGGCTAGCTGAGTTGGTGAACAAGACAGGCATTGTGGCGCGCGTCCGCGACGATTTTCGCAAGGATCTTTGGCTCAAGATCATGGGCAACACGGCGTTCAATCCAGCTGGTGCCCTGACGCTCGCGACGGTGGGCGAAATGCTGAGCGACCCGGAGGTAGAGGCTCAGCTCCGTCTGATAATGACAGAAGTGACTGCAATTGGCCGTGCCTACGGAGCAGAGCCAAGCGATACCGTCGATTTCCGGATTGAGAATTCCCGCCGAAACGCGATGCCGCACAAATCCTCCATGCTGCAAGACCTAGAGCGCGGCCGGATGATGGAAGTTAATCAGATCATCGGTGCGGCGCGCGAATTGGGTGCGCTGGCAGGTGTTTCGACACCGACCATCGACACGGTACTTGCCCTGATCCGCCTGCGTGCAAGGATCGGCGGCATGCTGCCGGAATGACGAAAAAGCGGAGACCCTAATGACGCGTTCCCTCATTGTGTATTTCGATTACAAGAGCCCCTATGCCTTTGTCGCCAAGGCACCGATTTACCAACTTGAGCAGGATTTCGGAATTGAAGTCGCATGGCGGCCCTATTCGCTGCATATTCCCGATTTTCTCGGCACGGTCGAAGTTGACGGCGAGGGCAAGATCGTCGGTGGCACCCGCAACGAGCATCAATGGCGCCGGACCCGCTATCTCTACATGGATGCGCGACGTCTCGCCAAGGACACCGGCCAGGATCTGATGATCAAGGGGCCGCCGCGTGTCTTCAATTCCCGGACAGCGCATATAGGCATGCTGTTTGCCGATAGCGAAGGTTTTTTCCAGACTTATCACGATCTCGTTTTCGACCGCTTCTGGAAGCGTGAACTGGATATCGACGACGCGGACGCGGTCGCCGGCTTGGTTTCGGAAGCCGGTGGCGACGGTGCGGCTTTCAAGACCTATCTCTCCGGCGATGGTCAAACGGATCACGACCGGGTCATAGAGCAGGCCAACGAGATCGGTATCTTCGGGGTTCCAAGTCTCGTCCTCGATGGTGAGCTGTTCTGGGGCAACGAGCATATCCCCTCCGTTCGCAGCCGCCTTGCGGCGTAGGGGGATCATTGGCCAGATCTTGAACCCTGTCATTCCGGGGCGGCCTAAGGACGAACCAAGAACTCGTGCCTGAATGTTTGAGTTATAACCGGGTTGCAAGTCTGTTCCAGGCTGAAATTCCGGGTCCACTGCGTGTCCCGAAATGACATAGTAGAATTGTAATTTCGGCCGAACGACAAGAAGCCAAGCGCGAGCATTGAATATGACCAAGTCCGTCATCGCCTATACCGACTACAAGAGCCCCTATGCCTTTCTGGCAAAGAACCCGACATACGGGTTGTTCGATGATTTTCGCGCGGAGATTGATTGGCGGCCCTATACGCTGGACATCCCGTCGTATCTCGGCAGTGCCAAAGTCGACACGGACGGCAATGTGTTGCATGCGGAGCGCAATGCCCATCAGTGGCGGCGGGTGAAGTACAGTTATATGGATTGCCGACGCCGTGCGGAACGGCTCGGTTTAGTGGTCCGTGGGCCGCGCCATATTTTTGATTCGACAATCGCCCATGTCGGCATGCTCTACGCGCAGCGCAAGCGGGTGTTTAAGGAGTATCACGACGCCGTCTTCGAAAGCTTTTGGAAACGCGAGCTCGATATTGAAGACACACAGGTCGTTGCGAACGTCTTATCCGAAGTGGGCGCCGATGTGAGCGGTTTTGAGGCTTTCTTAGCCGGTGAAGGCCCGGCTGAACTAGAGAAAATCATGGAGGACGCGCACGAACGCGGCGTCTTTGGCGTCCCCAGTTTCATCGTGGATGGTCAGCTGTACTGGGGGGCGGAGAACTTGCCCCTGGTGCGCGAGCATCTCGTTAGCAGTTGATTTGCCGCATTCTCTTTTCCTGTTGGTTCACAATGATTTCTTACTTGTACGGACAAGTATTTCGCCGCGGAGTGCCTGCGTCATGAAATTCGGAATCTTCTACGAGCACCAACTGCCAGAACCTTGGGAAGAGCATAGCGAGTATCAGCTTATGCAAGATTAGCTGGCTCAGATCGAGTTGGCGGACCAGCTTGGCTACGACTATGCGTGGGAGGTCGCGCACCATTTCCTGGAGGAATATTCGCATTCCTCGGCACCCGAAGTCTTTCTGGGTGCGGCGAGCCAGCGAACAAAGAATATCCGGCTCAGGCACGGCATCATCCAGATCACGACAAATCAGCCGCACCGTGTGGCGGAGCAGGTCGCGACGCTCGATCTACTGTCCAAGGGGCGCGTCGAGTTCGGCATGGGCGAGGGGGCCGGTCCCGCGGAACTGCATCCCTTCGGCACGCAGGTGCGTTCGAAACGCGAACGCTGGGTCGAAGCCATCGAGGCCATCATCCCGATGTTCACCTCGACGAATTGGGAGTACCACGGCGAGTTCTTCGATTTCCCGGCCCGAAATGTCATCCCCAAACCCTATCAGAAGCCGCATCCGCGGCTCTGGGTCGCGTGCTCCAATATCCAGACCATCGGTTAGTCCAGACAGTGGGGGATGGGGGCCCTCGGTTTAACATTCATTTCGCCAGAAGCGGCCACAGCTTGGGTGCACCGTTACTACAACAAGATGCTGCATCATTCGGTACGTCTTGCTGATTACCCGGCTAATCCGAACATTGCCATGGTGTCCGGCTTCACATGCGCGGAAACCGACGAGGAGGCTCGTGATAAAGCAGCCGGCTGGACCTTCTTCATCTTCGCTCCCTCGCGGTATGGCCGGAAGGGCATCGACGCGCCCGGCGAGAGTGATTTTTGGGCCGAGTATCAGGACTGGCGTCACAGCGACAAGGCGAAGGAGGCCGTCGACAATGCGCTGGTGGGATCGCCTGCGACGATCCGTGAGAAACTGTGGCAATTACAAAAGGTCAATGTCGACCAGGTCATCCTGCTAAACCAGGCAGGCAAGGTCAGCCATCAGGATATCTGCGACAGCCTTGAAATGTTCGCCAAGGAGGTCACGCCGGAATTCCACAAAGCGGATACAGCGCATCAGCACTGGAAAGAGAAAGTGCTGGCGAAGGAGATTATGCTGGAAGAGCTTGATACCGCAACATACGACCTATACAGCTTCCAAAACGAGGACATCGTCCGCCTGTCGCCCGAGCAGCTAAAGGATATTATGGCCCAGAAAGAGGTCGAACGCGCGGCGGCGGGCGACGACTACCACTGAGGGTATTGGGAGAGGCAGATGGAATACGTACGCTATATCGATCGGACACGGGATTATTACCTCTCTCAAGGGTACGAGAAGTCCTACGAATGGGCGCATTTCGACGACGTGCCGTTTGCACCATTTTCGAAGCCACTTGCGGAATGCAAGGTCGGGCTTCTCGGGACCAGCGAAGTCGCGGTCCATTTCGACCCGGAGACGGAAGAAAATCCCGTCGTTGAGCCGAATTTCCGGGGCGTATATGCAATTCCTGCGGAGACGCCGACCGAGAGGCTCTACAGCCGCACCCTCGATTACGACCGTAATGCGACGTCGCTCGACGATGTTAACGCCTTCTTCCCAATCGACAGGCTTCGTGAAGCTGTTGCGGACGGGCGTGTCGGTGGAATGCCGGATCACGTTTACGGCGCATACAACAACTACTCGAAGCGCAAGGTATTGCAGGAGGAGGGTCCCTCGGCGCTTGAGATGTGTCGAGCGGACAACCTCGATGCGGTGATCATCGTCCCCATATGACCCGTCTGCCATCAGACCGTGAGTCTGATCAGCAGGTACCTAGAAGACAACGGTATTCCCACGGTGGTGATCGGGACGGCCCGTGATATCGTTGAACATTGCGGCGTCGCCCGCTTTCTCTTCGTGGATTTTCCTCTCGGAAGCCCTTGCGGTGAGCCGGGCGCGGTCGGCCAGCAGCGCGAAGTCTTTCAGATGGCGCTCGATTTACTCTCGGATGCGACGGCACCTCGGACGATCAAGGAGGCCGGTTACAGGTGGAGCGGGGGAGACGATTGGAAACGTCTCATCTTCACTGAGGAACAGCCGTTCCAGGATGAAGAAGCGAAAGCGCAATGGGAAGCCCGGAATGACGAATACCGGCGTCTCAAATTCGAAGGAAAAATCTAATGAACGATCGCGACGTCGTCGTCTACACCACCCCGTTTTGTGTACCGTGCGAGCAGCTGAAGCGTTACCTCGACACGCATGGGATCGTGTTCACCACGCGAGACCTGATGATGGACGAGGACGCCCAGGACAAAATTGACGGTGCAGGTATCCGCTCGACGCCTGTTCTTGAAGTGGAAGGCGAGCTTTACGCGGGTGAGGCGCTGGCGCCGGAAAAGATTCGTGAGGTACTTGATCTTTAGAAGTTTTACCTTATTTATTGATTCACCATCTTAATCAAGATCGTTCGTTACGGCTGCCCACCTTGTGTCGGAAGACAATTTCATTCTCGGCTGTCAACCAATGTTACAGTTGGAAGCGATTGAGGTCACTTACCCAAATGGTGTCGTCGGGCTGAGACCAACAACGCTCTCGTTTGAGCGGAGTGCTTTCACGGTTTTGCTAGGCTTATCTGGTGCGGGCAAATCAACGCTTCTTCGTAGTTTGAACTATCTCGTCGTTCCGACGGGCGGTACCGTTAAAGTGGACGGGCTCGGTACGCTTGATCGGGTGGATAAACTGCAGACACACCGCCGGCAGACGGCGATGATCTTTCAGCAGCACCAGTTGATTGGCCGCTACACCTGCTTGCAGAATGTGCTGGTCGGGCGATTGGGCCACTACTCAATGTGGCGGACGCTGTTCCCGTTCCCGGAGGCCGACCGGCGCCTGGCGCTGGATTGCCTGGACCGTGTGGGGTTGCTGCCCCGCGCGCTGCAACCTGTCTACAATCTCAGTGGCGGCCAGCAGCAACGCGTCGGCATTGCGCGGGCCATTGCGCAGCAGCCCAATCTCATTCTCGCCGACGAACCGGTGGCTAGTCTCGATCCCGAGACAGCGCATCGTGTCCTCGGCATGCTGCACGAAATAACAAAACAGGACGATATCCCGACGATCGTCAGCCTGCACCAAGTCGAACTGGCAAAAGCATTCGCTGACAGAATTATCGGTCTGAACGACGGCGAAGTTCTCTTTGACGGTCCACCCAACAAACTGGACGACGCTGTGCTAGATCGCATTTACGGCCGACCGAACAATTTTGAGGCGGACGCCTACACGTCTGTAGCGGCTGAATAACGACAGTGGTCTCCAAAAAGGGTACTTCCATGTTAATTAGAAAAAGCTTTGCGATTGTTGCAGCACTCCTTGCTGCCGTCAGTTTGAATTTAAGCGTCCAAGCGGCGGATAGCGATCCAGATACGCTGCGGGTTGCGCTTTTGCCGGATGAAGATGCGGCAACAATTATCAAGCAGAACGAGGGTCTGAAGAATTATCTCGAGGCCAAACTCGGTAAGAAGGTTGAACTCGTGGTTACAACCGACTACTCGTCGATGATTGAAGCCATGCGTTTCGGGCGTCTAGAGTTGGGCTATTTCGGTCCGTTGTCCTACACGCTCGCGAAAGCGAAGGCCGATATCGAGCCTTTCGCCGCTCGCATGAAGAAGGGTAGCACGACGTATCATGCGGTTTTGATCGGGAATAAAGCGGCCGGCATTGAGACTTTGGCTGATGTGAAGGGCAAGCAAGTCGCTTATGGCGATATCGCCTCGACGTCGAGCCATCTTATTCCGAAGAAAATGCTGCTCGATGGCGGCCTCGAGGCGAAGAAGGGCTACAAGGAGAATTTCCTCGGCGCGCACGATGCCGTGGCGCTCGCGGTGCAGAACGGCCACGCGCAGGCTGGTGGTCTTAGCCAGCCGATTTTCAAATCACTCGTCAAGCGTGGTATCATCAGGCACGACAAGGTGAAGGTTCTCCAGGTCTCGAAGCCTTATCCGCAGTATCCTTGGGCGATGCGAAGCAATTTAAATTCGGAGCTCAAGGTTAAGATCCGCGATGCTTTCGTGAATCTGAAGGATACAAAAGTTCTGAAGCCTTTCAAGGCGCAAGGCTTTGGTGCCATGACGGATCAGCACTACGACGTGATCCGGGCTCTGTCGAAAGCACTCAATCTGACGAAGTAACATTCGCAGTTCCGACTGAGCCCCGCAGAGGTTCCGATCTATGGTAAGCGACGTAGAGAGAGTTAAGAGCGATCTACCGCAAGATGCGGACGATATTATTTCTCTCGAACGCCGTGGTTGGCGTCGAAGCAGTTTCCAGATCGGATTGGTGATAGCGGTTGTTCTGATATGCGCCGGCATTACAGATATGCTGGATGTCGAGCGGATGACCGAAGGCATTCCGGCCATCGGAACGCTGATGGCCGAGATGTTCCCGCCAAATTTCTCGGACTGGGAAAGTTGGGTGCAGCCGATGATCGATACCGTCGCGATGAGCATCGCCGGTACAGCTCTCGCGGTTGTCTTTTCGATACCCCTCGGCTTTCTCGCTGCCCGCAATACATCGCCCAATACGACTGTTTATCGGATCGCCCGGGGATTGCTCAACGTTTTGCGTTCGATCCCAGAATTGATCAAGGGGATTATATTCGTGGCGGCAGTCGGCTTCGGCGCATTACCGGGCGTTCTTGCATTGGGCATTCATTCGATCGGTATGGTGGGGAAATTCTTTTCCGAAGCCATTGAGCACGCAGATGAAGCACCGGTCGAAGCGGCGCGGGCGGCCGGAGCAACACCAGTGCAGGTGATTACGCACGGTATCCTGCCGCAGGTCCTCCCGCAGTTCGCCGATGTGACGATGTACCGCTGGGAGTATAATTTTCGGGCGTCGACGGTCATGGGAATGGTCGGAGCCGGCGGGATCGGGCTTGAGCTGATCGCGAGCCTGCGCCTCATGCAGTATAATGACTGCTTTGCAATTTTAATTACCATCCTTTGCATGGTGACCTTGGTCGACTGGCTAAGTGGACTGCTGCGACGGCGCTTCAAGTAGAGGCCAGTTCGGCAATATTTGGTTTG
>CAXGSZ010000101.1:0-7301 GCA_964012455.1 uncultured Alphaproteobacteria bacterium | reverse complement strand
CACGATGGACGATCAAGTCACCGGGCTCGATTGGCGTATCGTTGCTCCGGCCATCGAGCTGAATTTTCTCACCGTTGCGCTCAATCCAAATCTCATGCGGATCGCCGTCTTCGCCGTCATTGATACCATAGGGTGCGATCACGGTGCCCTCCCCGGCAACGTTCAAGACCGCTGGTCCGTTTCCTCTGTATCGAAGCGCCACAACGCCTCCGGTTCCGCCCCTTTGCCGACCCGACCCGCCGCTGTCAGTGGTCAGCGCGTACTCTTCGATCGAAAACGGATAGGAGGCCTCAACCCGCTCGAGACTGGCGCTCGGCGTCCCGCCTGGGTTCTGCATACCACCGATGTTAACCCAACCGTCCTCGTCCTTATTCGCGCCGAAGCCGCCCTTGTTGGAAAAATAGTGGTAAATGTATGAACCCGTCTCGGGTTCGTTACCGGCAATAACATATCGAAATCGCCGAGCAGAACCCGCAACCACCACATCAGGTGCCGCGCCGGCCATCGCACGAATAACCGATTCAATTATTACGGCGGCAGCGAATGTCGTGCATCCGGTCACCGGCGCCGGCGATACAGGATCCACAAGGCTTCCCTTGCGGGTGAGAATTTTTATCGCCCGCGTGCTTCCTTCATTCAACACCTGTTGGTCGTTGCTGAGATAGAAAAACGCAATATAGACACAGGCGCTCGTATTCGCGATCGGACTGTTAAAATAGGCGGCGACCTGGTCGCCGACTTCGCGGAAATCGACTTCGACTTCGTCTTCTCGGACCGTAACGGTGACCGGCACGGGGTAGCGTGCCGTCGATACGCCGTCGTGATCCAGATAGCTCACGCTTTTATAAACACCCGGTTTCCATCGCCGGATATGCGCCCGCATAGCCGCTTCCCCGGCGTCAAGAATCTTCGCGCTGCATAGATCGATCCGGTCCGTCCCGTAGCGGTCGAGCAGCGCATCGAGACGTTCTGCCCCGACATTCACTGATGCAAGCATCGCCAATATGTCGCCGTGTGTATCTTCGGGCTTTCGCGTGTTCTCGCAGACCATGCGCAAAACGTCGTCGCGCAAACCGGAACCATCCGCGAGTTTGACGGGCGGGATGCGAAGCCCTTCATGAAATATCTCGGTGGCACTCGGGCTGTACCCGCCGGCCGAAATACCGCCGGTATCACTTTGGTGGGCGCGAATCGCAACCCAGAAGCGAAGCCCGCCATCCCGAAAGACAGGTTTAACCAAAGTAATGTCAGGCAGGTGACTGCCGCCCCAATAGGGGTCGTTGGCCATGATCACATCATCTGGCCGCACACGGCCGCAAAAATCCTCGGCCATCGCCCGTACCGCAAATGGCATCGCCCCCATGTGAATGGGCGTACGTTCCGCCTGGGCGACAACCTGCGCATCTCCGTCCAGCACCACAGCCGACAAGTCACGCGACTGGTTCAGCAATGGCGAGAAACAGGTGCGGACCATGGTTTCAACAATTTCTTCAGAAACCGATAACAACTTCTGGCGCACGACGGCTAATGTCAGTGCGTCAATCTCCAAGCCGGCCTCACGACTGATTTCATTCATGTCCGGTTCTCCGTCGGCGTAATGATCAAGCTTCCATAAGGATCGATGATCGCACCATATTGTTCCGGTAGAGCGATAGTCGTGGATTCGGAATCCACTAGAGCAGGTCCCGTAAGCCGCATGCCCGACTTTAAATCGTCAAACCAATAGCACGGCGTGTCAATCATCATTCCTTGATACGTCTGCCGGGATCCCCTTTGAGCCGAAACCGGGTCACTGCCCCCTATTTCCTCTTTCGGTAAGGACAATGTGGGTAGTATCCCATAGGCAACGAGACGAACTGAGTCGATGACAATTGCATTTCGCTCATGCACATGCCGATACAAAACGCTGTATCCCTTCTCGAACGCTTCCGCCACCCATAAAGTATCACCATCCTTCGATAAATCCGCACCCGAAACTTCGACCGGTATTGTGTAGACTTGACGCAAATAGCGGCAATCCAAAATCCGAGTAAAACGTACCTTCTCGGAGGTAAATCCCTCATCAACAAGTGCCGCCACCGCTTCGGTTTCCATTTCGGAAAAGGGCAGCCGAATATCTTCCGTGTTCAATTCAAGCAAATTCTTACCGACCACTCGCTGATAATCATGCCGGACATCGGCGGCGAGAAATCCGAGCGCGCTCAATACCGATGCCTCGCGCGGGACGATCGCTCGGGGAATTTTGAGCTCCTGCGCCACGGCGGCAGCATGGAGGCCGCCTGCGCCCCCGAACGAAAAAATTGTGAACTCACGCGGGTCCAACCCACGGCGTACCGTGTTGGCGCGCATGCCTTCGGCGATCCGCGCACTCGCAAGAGCGTTGATCGCGAGGGCTGCTTCTTCCGCTGTCAACCCGAGCGGCCCGGCGACGTGTTCTTCTATGGCTTTCGTCGCCAACGATCGATCCAAGGCCAACCGGCCACCAAGAAACGTTTCTTGCGCGATCAATCCCAAAACCAAGTTTGCATCCGTTAAAGTTGGCTCCGTTCCACCTTGCCCGTAACATGCGGGCCCCGGCGAAGCGCCCGCGCTATGTGGCCCAAGGTCGAGAATCCCACCGGGGTCGATCCAAGCGATACTGCCGCCGCCCGCCCCGAGTGCGGAGATATCCAACGCTGGGATCGCAATCTTCACTTCACCGAGCTGTGTCTCCTGGCGTTCAAGTGGTTTGCCATCCTCGATTAAACAGATATCCGTGCTCGTACCGCCCATATCATAGGTCACGACCCGAGGCTCATCGGTCAATTCCGCGAAGAGGGCCCCGGCCATTGCGCCGCCCGCCGGGCCGCTGGTCACGGCGCCTACCGCATGCCGAACGGCATGGTCGAGTGGCAGCACGCCACCGGTCGACTGCATGACCAGCACCGGTGCCGCAAGCCCTTCCTGGCCGAGCTTCGCCGCAAGCCGCTCCAGATAACCGCCAAGCCCCGGTCCAACATAGGCATTCACGGCAGCAGTACTTACGCGGTCGTACTCGCCGTCCCGCCGCAACACCTCATGCGACAATGAGACGAAAGGTGCCCAACCGCTCTCTGCAACGATTTCCCGAACGCGGCACTCATGCACGCCGTTCCGGTGCGCATGTAGAAAAAGGACGACCAATCCTTCGACCTGTTTGTCTTGCAGTGCCTTAATCGCCACGCGAATGCCATCTTCGTCGAGCGATTTTTCCACTTCGCCCTTCGAATTCACGCGCTCATCGACCTCGAGTCGCTTTGGCCGTTCGATCAGTGGATCCGGCGGGGCCATGCGGATGTTGTATCGATTCTGCTTACTGCCGTCGCGTAACTCGATGACATCGCGAAATCCGGCAGTCGTGATTAATCCAAGCTCCGCCCCTTTGCGTTCCACGACCAAATTCGTTGCGACCGTCGACCCGTGAATAAACAATCCAGTCGCAAGCAACATGTCCTGAAGCTTCAACGCCATGCGTTCTGCCAGCAAAGACAGACCTTCCATGACGCCGCGGGATGGGTCGTCGGGTGTCGACGGCGTCTTAGCCGTGTATAAGCGGCCGGTGGCGTCGATACAGACGAGATCGGTAAAGGTGCCGCCGATATCTACACCAATCTGCATGCGCGATCCTCTCTGAAAGTCTTAGCGAAAAACCTGTGAATACAGCCGGTATTTGTCAGTGCTTATCGTCGCTCTAAATTATGGTCTTTAGCCCCGTTTTCCAGGGGTGCCGACCTGTCCCGATCACGCGCAAGGAGACGTTCCAATGAGTGAAAGACCGGTCTCCGCCGCTCTGTATGAGCGTGCAAAATCTGTCATGCCGGGCGGCAACACCCGGATCACGGTGTTCATGAAGCCACACCCTTATTATGCGTCCCACGGAAGGGGGTGCCGTCTAACAGATGCTGACGGTGTCGAACGGCTGGATTTCACAAACAATTACAACTCGCTCATTCACGGGCACACGCACCCCACCATCGTCGCAGCTGTACAGGCGCAACTTGATCGGGGCACCGCCTACCCCATGGCAACAGAGGTGGAAATCCGTCTTGCTGAATTAATGTGTGAACGGGTCCCTTCCTTCGAGCAAATCCGCTTTTGCAACTCCGGGTCGGAAGCTGTCATGTTTGCAGTGAAGGCGGCCCGTGCCCATTCCGGGCGCTACAAGATAGCGAAATGCGAAGGCTCCTATCACGGGTCTTACGACCAATTGGAAGTCAGCCTCGATCCAAAACCAGAGACATGGGGCAATAGCGATCCGAAATCGGTCCCGTACGTCGCGGGTACACCGAAGAGCGTCTTGGACGACGTCGTGGTTATCCCCTACAACAAACCGGATGAAGCCGAACCGATCCTACGTAAGCACGCACGAGAACTCGCCTGCATCGTGATCGATTTGATGCCGAACCGCGGCGGCTTAATACCTGCCACCCCGGAATTCGTCGCGATGCTGAAGCGCGTCAGAGAGGATACCGGCGTCCTGCTTGTTTTCGACGAGGTCATCACCCTACGTCTTGCACTCGGCGGGGCACAGGAATTGTTCGGGATACGGCCAGACCTGACAGCGACCGGTAAGATCATCGGCGGCGGATTTCCGGTTGGCGCTGTCGCCGGTTCGGCCGAGGTGATGGCGGTCTTTGACCCGCGTGATGGCAAACCGGCGCTCTCCCATTCCGGCACCTTTAACGCCAATCCAATGACCATGGTTGCCGGTGAGGCCGCCATGCGATTATTGACGCAGGACGAGATTGACCGCATCGGCGCGTTGGGCGACCGAGCCCGCACCGGTATCGCTGAGGGAATGCAGGAAATCGGGTTGGCAGGACAGGTCACGGGTCTGGGATCCTTGTTCCGGATACACGTCCACAATCGGCCGCTGAGCGACTACCGTTCGATGCTGACATCCGAACCAGAAAAGGTGCTTCTCTCCGCGATCGTCCGCAATATGCGGAGTGATGGCGTCTTCGTGAACGAGCGAGGCGTCTGTTCGCTTTCAACGCCGATGGGTGATGCCGAAATCGAGACGTTTCTTAACTGTTTCAAATCGGCGGCGGAATCAGCACTTGCCGAGCGCTAGAAGAATTCTGCTTAAAGGAGGGAATAGAGATGTCCGAAAATTGGGTCGTTTGGTTTAACGGAGAAATTATCCCGGAGACCGAAGCGCGTGTCCCCTTTCGGGACCGCGGCTTCAAATACGGCGACGCGGCCTTCGATACTACGCGGACGTTTGGGCACCGCATCTTCAAACTCGACGAACATCTAGATCGCTTCTATCGATCGTTAAAATACTTGCGGATTGATCCCGGCATTTCCAAGGAAGATTTAAAACGGGCAACAGAAGAGGTCGTGGAGATCAACTTGCGAAACGTATCCGAAGACGAAGATATTTGGGTAACGCAACGGATCACGCGCGGTCTCGAGCCGGCCGACAGACGGATTTGGATCGAATACCCGGAACGCACGGTCCTCATCGAAAGTCGGCCATTGCCTTTCCGGGACCGCGGCAAATTCTATCGGGACGGCTTGCGCGTCAGGACACCATCAGTGCGCCGCCCCTCACCCGACACCCTTAGTCCCCGAGCCAAGACACACAATTATCTCAATCTGATAATCGCCGAGCTTGAAGTGAAGGAAGCAGACCCGGATGCTCACGCGCTCTTATTGGACACAAACGGGAATCTCGCGGAAGGCAAAGGCAGTAACATCTTCATTGTGAAGGACGGTGTAGTTCTCACGCCAAGAGAGCGCTACGTTCTCCCGGGTGTGAGCCGTCAAACCGCTATAGACCTCGCCAGGGAACATAACCTGCCGATCGAAGAAGCGGATATTGATCTCTATGATACGATGAACGCGGCAGAGGTCTTCATCACGTCGACCAGTTTCTGCATCTGTCCCGTTAGTAATGTAAACGGCATTACCATCGGCGATGGCAATGTCCCGGGGCCCATCACCAAGCAATTGATCGACGCTTATGTCGACTATGTCAGGTGCGATTGGTATGGGCAGTATCTTAAGCACTCGAACACGTGATTCAGCCTAACGGAAGTGCCTCGCTACGAATGTGCTGAAAAAAACCAAGAAGCACAGAATTAGAACCAATTGCCCCACCAACCTAAAATACCAATAACTTCGATGACTTATTAAAAAGTCAGCGCCCAGGGCGCTGGATCATAAAAGCTATATAAATCAATAATTTCTGCGGAGGTTAGTCACTTTTTATTGGCAACAAGAAGCAGGGCATTGCATGGCGGACTCGGTGATCTGAGACGCAGTTTCTTCCGTAGAACCATACACTCAAGGAGATGAAAAATGAAAAACTTCATATTAATACTAGGACTGGTCGCATTCTCACTCTCAACAGCCCCAGTATTTGCCGGTGGGTGCATGGGAGGCGATCACACGCACACGACTGATAGCGGAACGAAAGATAAAAAGATCGGCACGTAGGTCCTTTCCGAAGGAGTCGTTCATAGAGCCTCGCTTCAGGTGGGAGGCCACGACCGTCAGAGTGGTGTAGCGAGCGACCCGCTCTGACGGTCGATTTGTCACCATGAATGCGACGTTCTTTAGAACCGATATCTAGCTTAGTTTAATCTTGCGAAGTTCTAATATCTGTTGCTCCGGCGAGTAATTTTTCATGTATGGAGCACACTATTCGGTGGCTTTTTTGCGTGAATATATTTTCAGCCAAGTTCGATGCCCCTTTGAAATAGAACTCGCTGCAAATCTATTCAGTACATTGTAAGCGCTTACAGAAATGAGTTCACGAAATACATTTTAATTACAATATTGCGTCCCGGGCTTCTATTCAATTTTCGTTGTATTTAAACGAACGACAAACAATGGGTCTGTGGAATTACCATTGGGAGAGATATCGTAGATTTTACAGGGTTGGTATGCACCTGTCGCGGCAAAGTAGTGACCAACGAGTTGGTTATGACTAACGTCGGAGAGCTGCTGGCATATGGCGACCGCCTTGGTTGGAAAACACCTATTTGAAAAAGATACTATACACGGACAATCAGGACGAAGTACCCGCGCAATTTTTTGGAAAACGTGGATAGGTTGTATCAGATATTGCACAGAAACCGTAATCACACACGCATCGAATGAATTTTCAACAAAGGGTAAAAAATATTGTTTTCCCAAGATCTTGTACCACAGAGTCAGTCAGCTGCGTGTTTTGCTTAATTCGGCCTCGTTCACGCCAAGACCGATGACATTATTAAAACTGAGTTCTTCAGGTAGGTGTGACGCATAGCTCGACATAAGATCCAAAATATCGC
>CAXGSZ010000100.1:0-7311 GCA_964012455.1 uncultured Alphaproteobacteria bacterium | reverse complement strand
AATTAACGCCATCAGCGCCTGTTGCGCGGGTTCTGGGCGCCGCCGCCGACGAAACCCCGAAGCCAGGTGACATCCGGTTGGCGGCCTCGGAATGTATTCTTATTGCGACGCCGCAGATGTCCTTGGATGCTGCGGCGGAAGCGGCCTCGAAACTTGGGATAAAACCGATTGTTCTCGGAGATGCAATCGAGGGTGAAGCCCGCGAAGTAGCGAAGGTCATGGCCGGGATCGCACGGCAGGCCGCGCGGCGCGGACAACCAGCCCCGCCTCCTGTTGTTCTGCTCTCCGGCGGAGAGACAACCGTTACGGTCCGTGGTGCCGGCAGGGGCGGGCGCAATGCGGAATTTCAATTGGCGCTCGCCTTGGCGCTCGACGGTGAGGCGAATATTTGGTCGCTGGCTGTCGATACCGACGGAGTTGACGGGACAGAAGATAATGCTGGGGCAATCGTGACACCGGATACATTGGCCCGTGCCGTCCAAGTCGGGTTACACCCGGACGAAAAGCTTGCTGACAACGATGGTTACAGTTTTTTTAAGTCGCTCGGCGATCTGACGATTATTGGGCCGACGCTCACAAATGTGAACGACTTTCGTGCGATCCTCGTGTTACCGCGTTGATGTAAATGCTCTATAATCACACCGCCTGTGAACTTGAAGCCTATAGAGGAAAATACCCGATGCTGTTTCGTCAGCTCTTCGACGCAGAATCATGCACGTATACCTATCTGATCGCGAGCCGACCGGGTGGAGAGGCACTGATCATTGATTCAGTTCACGAACATACCGACCAATACTTGCGGTTGCTGGAAGAACTCGATCTGAAACTTGTAAAAGTGGTCGATACGCATACGCATGCCGATCACATCACCGCTATGGGCGCGCTTCGGGATCGGACGAAATGCGTGACGGTCATGGGCGAGGAAAGCGGAGCGGATGTCGTCTCGATGAGAGTGAAAGACGGAGATATAATCCATATTGAGGGGATATGTATCGACGTAATCTATACGCCCGGCCACACCAGCGACTCTTACACGTTCAAGTTGGGCGACCGCATCTTTACCGGCGATACACTATTTATTAGAGGGACGGGCCGCACCGATTTTCAAAATGGCAATTCTGAGGCTCAGTACGATTCGATCTTCAACAAACTCCTGTGTTTACCGGATGAAACGCTGGTGTTTCCGGGGCACGACTACAAAGGAGAAACCGTTAGCTCAATTGGGGAGGAACGTCGATACAATCCCCGACTTCAGGTTTCTAGCGCTGCTGAGTATGCGGAGATCATGGACAATCTGAACCTGGCGAATCCGAAGATGATGGATGTCGCCGTTCCGGCGAACCAGAAGATCGGCGCTGCACAGGGGGATGCGGCGAACGCGTCATGGGCCCTCGGCCTCGACGAGGTGAAGAGCCGCTGTTCCGGCGGAAATTGCGTGCTGATCGACCTCCGCGAGGAAACCGAACGCGAGCAGCATGGCGTGATACCGGGCTCTGTCCATGCATCTTACGCCGAATTTGACGACTATGTCCGGGAAGGTGGGTTGTTGCACGAAATGGCCAAAAAGGCGGATCGGCGTTTGATTTACTACTGTGCTTACGGCGAACGGTCGGCTTTGGCGGTGCGAATTTCGGAAGGCATGGGATTGAAAGGGGTGTACCACCTCGTTGGGGGTATCGATGCTTGGAAGAAAGCTTCCGAAGAAGTGGTTTATTTGGAAAAAAATAATTAACTTTAGTATAATAGGTTGATCTGTCCCGTGGTGAGAAAACTCGTATTCGCTCCCGAGGTCAGCTAAATCGCCTGTCGCGAGCACCACATCCGGCAGCGGATCGAAACCCGGTATGTGCGATCGCTCGCTCTATGAAGGCGTGGGTGTAAATTTTATCCTTGTAGAGGTCGCCCGGCGACTTAACGTGCATGTCCGAGATCCGGACAATCGAAATATCTGCCACTTGCGGTCGGTTTGATGGTGGTAGAATGAAGCTCAGGGTAACGTAAACGTCCAGCAGGCATCGGTAGAATGACAATTTCACGATATTGGCGCTCGTTGAAGACGATGGATTTCGATCGAATTGATCGAGCGGACACGGTCGTCGTTCTTCCGCTCGCTGCAATTGAGCAGCATGGACCGCATCTGCCGCTTGATGTTGACCTGCGGATCAATGAAGGCATAGTTGCGGCCGCGGCCGAGCGCGCACCAGAAAACCCACCGTTTCTGATCCTCCCGACCCAAGCGATTGGCTTTAGCGCGGAGCATACGGCGTTTTTGGGATCTCTTACTTGGTCTTCGACATCCACTCTAGAACTTTGGACAACGCTCATTGGACAAGTCGCGGAGCAGGGCTTCCGCCGCTTCTTGCTCTTCAATACGCACGGCGGTAACTCTGATCTGATGCGTGTCGCAGCGCGCGAAATTCGGGTCCGCCATGGTGCGCTAGCGGTCGGCGCGAGCTGGTACCGAATGCTCGATCTTTCTGTATTTGCAGATGCAATCGAACTCGAGCACGGTATCCATGGAGGCCAGATAGAGACATCACTCATGTTGCATTTGGCACCGGAGACGGTTGAGATGGAAAAGGCAGATGCCTTCACGTCTTACGCGATGGAATTGGCAGACCGACACGATCAGCTATCGGTTACGGGAAACATTCAGTTTGGTTGGATGGCGCAAGATCTGAATCGTTCGGGTGCAGTTGGCGACGCTACCAAGGCGACTGCTGATGCCGGAGCCACCATCCTGGATGCGGCCGCGCAAAGCCTTGTGGACCTGATCGCCGAAATCGGTGCCTTCGATCTGAAGGCATTCGCCTCGGAATCTCTCTGAGGCTTGGTGCTTTTCTGGGGCGAGACTAACTCGCTCAATGCATGGCACAATTAAAACGGGATGACGATCATGATTTATGAAATGCGGACCTATTCGTTGCTGCCAACGGATCTTCCAAAGTATCTCAAGCATGCGGAAGAGGTTGGCCGTCCCATTCGGGACAATGATTACGGCATGAACTGTGGGTACTGGATCAGCGAGTTTGGACGCCTGAACCAGGTTTGGCATTTGTGGCGATATGATAGTTACGCGCAGCGCGAGGAAATCCGCGCAAAGCTATCCCAGAATTCGGATTGGACCGACAAATACGTCGCGGTTGTCAAGGAATGGGTCAAACAACAGGATATCCGGATCCTCAATCCGCATTCGGAGTTCTCCCCGCCGGAAGGTGATGGAAATATTTATGAATATCGTTATTACCGGACTTCGGTTGGCGGAGCAGCTCCTTGGCTCAATCTCTTCATAGAAGCGCTACCGCATCGGGAGAAGTATTCGAAACTTGTCGGCCTTTGGCATGCCGAGGCGGGACAACCGAACGAGGTGTCGCATTTGTGGGTTTATCCCAACCTTGCCGCGCGCGCAGAGGCACGCGCCGGTGCCAGCCAGGACGGGGGTTGGCGCGCTTTCCTCAAGAAGGGAGGACCGTACTTGATGGAGATGAATAACGTCTTGCTGCAACCAACGAACTTTTCACCGCTGAAATAGCCCATTCGAACCGTTCTATGCGCGGATGCTGACCTCGACGGTTCCGATTCCTTCAATGGTGTAGGCGGCATGATCGCCGGGTTTGGGATGCTTTGTCGCCAAGGTTGATCCGGTAATTACGATCATGTCCTTGCGCATCGGCCATCCCCTCTCGGCCGCGAGATTGGCCAGCCAGGCGAGTGAGATCATCGGGCTGCCCATTGCAGCACCCGTGACGCTATCTTCCACCTTTTCGCCGTTCCAGGTGAGGTGCACAGGCGTGGCAGCCATGTCAAAGTCTTGGCAGTCTGTCGCTTCCGGCCCAAGGACCACACCGCCACACCAGATGTTGTCGGCAAGCATCGAAATTGCGTCGAGCGTGGCATAATCCGCACGTCGGTCGTCGATCAATTCAAATGCCGGATAGAAAGCTCCGACATATTCACGCATGCTTTCCGCATCGAACGGTGCGGCTTCGGCCGGAATATCCGAGGCAAACCGAACCGCCAATTCGAACTCCAGCGCCAATCCGTTGAAATCGCCAAGCGAGAGATTGGCCGGGGACTGATGGATTGTTTCCCGGAAGACGTATCCGCCACAAGGCTGGTCTACGCCACAGAGTTCCTGAATCGGTTTTGAGGTAAGGGCAATCTTGTAGCCGCCGATGGGTCCGCGGCCTTGCCAAAGCTCAACCAGTTTTTCCATCGCTTGATAACCATCGTCTATAGAACTTAGCATCATTGCGCCGAGCGGCGAATAGACCTCGCGGTCCCGATGTTCGGCAAAGCGCCGTTCGGCGACGGCCCGAATTTCCGCTTGAGTACTCATGCTTCATCCTCTAGCCGTTTTACCAGTGCCTCGCCGAAGGCCTTACAACCGAGTGGTCCACCGAGATCACGCGTTCTGGTCGCAGACTCGCTGAGTTGTGCGTCTATCGCCGCGCCGAGCTGATGCCCAGCCTCCTTCAGCTTGTAATCCTGCTCTCTGGCAGCAATCCAATCCAGCATCATGGCAAGTGAAAGTACCATTGCCGTCGGATTGGCGAGGTCCTGGCCGGCTATGTCGGGAGCGGAGCCGTGTACCGCCTGTGCCATCACGTGGTCGTCGCCAGCATTGATAGTTCCACCAAGCCCAAGTCCCCCTGCCAGTTCATTGCCAAGATCAGAGAGTATGTCGCCATACATATTCGACGTGCAGACCACATCAAACGTGTCCGGTGTCCGGACCATCAATGCGGACATCGCGTCGATGATCACATCATCGACTTCGACTTCGGGATAGTCCTGTGCAACCGCGCGGACCGTGTCGTGGAACAGTCCGTCCGTCATTTTTAGGACGTTCCGTTTGGTCACGATTGTGACTTTTCGGCGGCGTTGCATCGCGAGTTTAAATGCCGCTTCTGCAATCTTACGGGACGCCTCGCGGGTAATCTTCCGCACCGAGATAGCCACGTCCTCTGTCAACATCATTTCGCCGTTACCCAGATACATCGAACGGTCGGCGTAGAATCCTTCTGTATTTTCTCGTGCGAAAACGAGGTCCATGTTTTTGGCCGCGGAAGGTACACCGGAGCGTGTTTTTGCGGGACGAATGTTGGCATAGAGATCAAGGCCAGTTCGCATGAAGGCGGACGGCCCGCGACCACCCTCCGCGAGGGGAGGATAGGCAAGGGTATCGGTTGGTCCCATGATGGTGCCATCGGCGTCGCGGGCTTTTTCGAGGGCTTCGTCAGGGAACGTATTGCCGGATGCCTCCAAACTGGCGAAACCGATATCGACCGTCTCGAGTGAAATTCCGAGGCCAAGCTTTCGGTTCAGCGTCTCAAGTGCTAATACGGCGACCGGTACAATCTCCGGACCGATACCGTCTCCAGGCATGACGAGAAATTTCATAGAACCTTCCTTCTTCGTTGGATCCGACCGGGAGGGAATCTGCGTCGGGATGTCGAAGGGTCAAGCGCGACCTCTGTTATGTCATCGCTGCGATTACGCGGAGGGATTTTTGGCTGAGCACGGATATGCTAGCGGGCGTTTAAAACTGCCTCTTTTCGGGCTTGCACTTTTGCCGAGGCACTGGCGTGCGCTGACCTAGCGGCGCTCGAGGCCGATTTCACCGTGTCTCGGGGTGCCAAATGACATGGGCACACAGTATCGAACCGGCGCGCGTTTCGGTCCGCGTGCGATTCGCGAGGCGTCTACCTTGTTTTGGTTCGGGTATAGCGGCGCATACGAATTTGAAGATGATATCGAGTATTTGCCGGCGTCCGAGGTCAGAATCGTCGACGTTGGTAACGCGGATATCATCCATGCGGACATGGAACAGAGTCACGCCAATACTGGGAGCGCTGTCCGGGCCATTCTAGACGTGGGCGCGACGCCAATCATCCTCGGGGGAGACCATTCGATCCACGATCCGGCAATGGCGACCTAAAGCGACGAGGAGCCACTGCACATTGTACACTTCGATGCGCATCTGGACTTTGTCGATGAGCGTCACGGCGTGCATCACGGACATGGCAATCCGTTGCGTCGGTCATCGGAGAAAACCTGGGTGACCGGCATGACGCAGCTCGGAATTTGGAATGTTTCGTCATCTAACCGTGAAGATTACGCTGCTGCCTGAGCCGCTGGGTCCAAGATCTTTTCTGTCCGTAATGTCCGGCGTATGGGAACAAAAGGTGTTCTTGATGAAATTCCAGACGTTTCCCGATACTAAGTGACGATTGATATCGACGGGTTCGATCCATCAATCGCTCCAGGTACCGGCACACCCAGCCATGCCGGCTGTCTCTATTACGACGTGTTGGAAATCCTTCAGGCCTTGGTCAACAAAGGCGATATCGTTGGTGTCGACCTGGTTGAAGTGGCGCCCGACTGAGACCTCAGCGGCATCACCGCTGTTGATGAACTTCATGGGGTTCATATTCGAGGCGCGCAGAAGTAAGGCGTCGTTTTCGAAGCAATTAGCTTCTCAGGAATGGCAACGCGAGTTCCAGAAACAGTTCGGGCGTCTGCACGGCCATGAAGTGGCCGGTCTCAGCCTCGACATATTGCGCGCCAGAAATGGCATCGGCCACGGCTTTTGCAGTCTCTGGTGGCCGGACTGCATCATGGATGCCGCCGACAACGAGGGAGGGGCAAGTCACTTTGTCGCCTTCCGCATTTAGATTGATGTTCCCGAGCATGCGATTAATCGCGGCAAACCCATGCGGGTCATTGGCGAGCCAGCGGCAACGGTAAGTCGCGAACTTATAGGCGTCCTTACGGAAGATATCGGGATAGGATCGCTCTAAGCTTACCTCGACCGAAGCACGCATGCCTGCGTCCTCGACCAGGCGGGCGCGCTCTTCGTACTGCTGAGCACGGTTCTCCGACGTTCCGGTCGCAGGACTCGTCAGCACGAGACGCTTGACCCGGTCCGGATGGTGGATTGCGTAGGCCATGGCAATGCCCGCACCCAGCGCGGTTCCTGCGACGTGGCAAGGTCCGGCAATACCGAGTGCATCGCAAAGAGCGGCTAGATCGCCGGTCATGTCATGTATGTCGAGCGTGCCCTTCGCTTTCTCCGACAATCCGAAGCCGCGCTGATCGTAGCGTAAAATTCGGAATTCGTTCTCCAGCGTCGGCAGCACGTCGTTCCAGCTTTCCAATGTGCCTCCCAGTTCATGGACGAGGATCAATGTCTCCGGACCGTCTCCGGACAGCTCGTATCGAAGCGCCACGCCGTTTGCTTCCATCCAAGGCATGGGAGGTCTCCTAAAGTTCGGGTGCGTCGAGAATGGTGCAATCTTCAGCAAACGT
>CAXGSZ010000099.1:0-7359 GCA_964012455.1 uncultured Alphaproteobacteria bacterium | reverse complement strand
GTGTGATTTGGACACATACTCCCGGATCGTCGAGACGGTATATGCGCAGGGCGATGCTTATTCAGCCGGTGTCGCGCCGCATTCGTTGCGGGCGGTTGGGTCGGACGCTCTGCAGATCGCCATCGAGCTCGCAGGTGAGCACCCTATACATATTCATATCGCAGAGCAGACACGAGAGGTGGAAGAGTGCCTCGCTTGGAGCGGTGCCCGTCCGGTCGAATGGTTACTGCAGAATGCAGAGGTCGACGGACGCTGGTGCTTCGTGCACGCGACACATATGGCGGCGGCGGAAACCCGAGCGTTAGCGGAGAGTGGCGCTGTGGCTGGGCTTTGTCCTATGACGGAAGCGGACCTTGGTGACGGCATATTTCCAGCGGAGGCGTTTATCACCGCAAAGGGCCGGATTGGAATCGGTTCTGACAGCAACGTCGTTGTCGATGGCGCCGAGGAACTTCGCCTGCTCGAGTTTGGCCAACGCCTTATACATAGAAAGCGGAACCTTCTGCGATTGCCCGGACGTGCCTCGACGGGAGCAAACCTCTTTGAGTTGGCAGTCCATGGAGGTGCAGGCGCGATCGGTAGGGAGGATTCTGGGATAACGGTCGGCAGTTCCGCTGATTTTATCGTGCTCGACGGTGCTGCGCCGCTTCTCGCTGAAAAATCAGGAGATGACGTACTAGATACGTTCATATTTTCTGGCGGTCGATCGCTAATACGCGACGTTTTCGTTGGAGGGCGTGCCGTAGTGACAGAAGGACGGCATGACGCAGAGAGTGAAATTTCCAGGGAGTTCAGCCGTGTCATGAAACGGCTATTGTCTGAGTGACCGTCACATCTCGAGAGGAGATGACATACGGCGAGTAAAAGTCACAACACAGAACCGGAGAATGCAGCGGCACGGCGAGCGGTGGCGCCTGTCACAGTTTATACACTGGATAGCTTCCGCTGCACCGGCTACACGCGCGATACCCACGAGTACTTCATGAAGGCGAGTCCGGAGCGGCCCGGTGATTTCATCGAGTTCTTCGCGGAAATCGATTTGCTTGCAGGTGTGTCGACCTGCCCGGGTGGTGATTTTGGCGCCGCGCACTCTAGCTATTTGGCAAAATGCTATCCGCTTCGCATCGATATCTTTCGACCTCGTGAGGGTGTGCTTGCCGACTGGCAACCGTGGGCGCTGAACGGATATGGCCGTGGGTATGGTCTCGCCTGAAATCGGCTAGCTGCCCCCGGTATTGGATGTCAGCTTTTTCGTAGGTCTCGATGCCAACGTGACTTGTAGCCACGGATGTATTGGGGTGGATAGTGGATTTCCGCCTTCAGTTCGGCGGCGGCGCGCCAGGGCCAATGCGGATCGTGTAGCATGCCGCGCGCCAATGCCACCAGGTCTGCATCTCCGGAGGCGACAATTTCCTCGGCGTGTTTCGGTCGGTAAATCATGCCGACCGCCATCACGGGCAGGCCGGTTTCCTGCCGCACCGTCTTTGCGAATTCGACCTGGTGGCCTTCGCCGATCGGTACTTTCTGCTCAAGTGAAAGGCCACCGCTTGAGATGGTGGCGAAGTCGCATCCCCTGCCCTTGAGAAGGCCGCAGAGTTTGACGGTATTGTCGAGTGACCATCCACCGTCCAGATAGTCGGTTGCGGATAGTCGAACGCCGATCGGTTTGTCTTCCGGCCATACGCCCCGGATTGCGTCAAATGTGTCGAGGCAGAGGCGTACACGATTCTGGAAGTTACCGCCCCATTGGTCGTCTCGAGTATTTGCATCAGGTGACATGAATTCCTGCAACAAGTAGCCGTGTGCTGCCGTCAATTCGATCGTGTCGAAGCCGATGCGGTCCGCCCGCTGGGCAGCCGCGACATGGTCTTGGATTACCTTTGCGATATCCTGCGCATCCGCGGCGCGGGGGCTAGGCCAACCGTTCGCCCTAGGTTGCGCGGCAGAACTCAATGTCTCCCATGCGCCGTCCGCTTCGTTAAGCGGAGCGTTTCTCCCTCGAGCTGGTGGGTAAGTCGACCCTTTGCGCCCGGAATGTGACAATTGAATGCCGATGGCCGTTGGGCTGTGGGCCTTGCAGAAGCGGACGACCCGTCCCAGTGCAGCTTCGTTCGCGTCAGAATAGAGGCCCAGGCAAACAGGTGTAATGCGGCCTTCGGGCGACACGGCGGTCGCTTCCGTTATCAGCATTCCAGCGCCGTTTACCGCGAACTGGCCCAAATGCATGAGATGCCAGTCCGTCGCCGAACCCTCGATAGCGCTGTACTGGCCCATCGGAGCGACGACAATTCTATTCGCCAATTCCAATCCGCGAAGGCGAAAGGCTGAGAAGAGATGGCTTCCGGTCACAGGCGGTTAAGATGCCTGCTTGACCTCGGGGACATACGGCTTCGAGGTGAAGTGCTCCGCATTGTCGCCGGCGGCGAGTTTGAGACCGGCGACCTTGATCGCATTGTCTTTGACCTTATCGAGCGGCACGTAGTAGCGATCATCGTCCTTGGTGACAGTGTCGTTGCTGACCGCGTTGTAACAGCAGAGAAGCGTCCAGCGGCGCTTGTCGGAGCGGTTCTGGTCGGACCTGTGCAGTGTATTTGCATGAAAAACCACGACATCACCGGGGTTAAGAACGCAATCTACCACTTCGTGCGTCTCCAAAATGCGCGTCATGTGTTTTGGATCCGCACCGTTTTGTTCTTCGGTGAGTTGGACATGGTCGAGCCGTCCGAGCTTGTACGAGGCTTTGACGAGTTTCAGACAGCCGTTTTCTGGGTCTGTGCGATCGAGGGCAATCATGAAGCTCAGCATCTTCGGTGCGATGCAGCCGTTGTAATACCAGTAGCCGTAATCCTGATGCCATTCCCAGGCGCCGCCGACCTCGGGGTCTTTGGCGGTAAGCTTGCTTTGAAAATGGTAGACGGGCTCGCCGATTAACGCCTCCGCGGTGTCGACAATTCGCGCGCAGCGCGCGGCTAGACCATAGACACTGTCTCCTGCCCGGTTCCAAAGGGAAATTCGGGTTGCGCCACCGTCCTGGTCTGCGCGCAGTAACGAATGGTCCTGAACGGCCGGATCAGTTTCCATCGCTGTCCGAAGCAGCTTTATTTCCTCCTGATCGAAAAGGCCGCGCAGAAATAAGAGGCCATCGTCGTGATAGGCGGCGATTTGATCCTCGGACAATTGGAAAGTCAATTTCAGACACTCCGCTGGAAATTCCACGCAGGATCATAGCAAATGCGTTGCGAAATGCGAATCACCAGTGATAGGTGCGTGCTGATCGCATCGTATTCGTTTAGATTTTCCGTGTTATACGGGCGTCTTCGACGGACCTTCTTCTAAGGTTTTGAAACATTGTGGTTCCGATATGCCGTGCGCCCTTGATCGGACGAGATGGAAAGCGATACGAAAAAATGGCGGATTTATCAGCGAATGAATTGTCAGCCTACGATCTGGCGATGGCGATCAAGTCGGGAGAGGTGACCTGCGAGACCGCGGTCCGCGCTTGTCTCGACCGTATTGAAGGGCGGGAGGACACTGTCCGGGCATGGGCTTATGTCGATCCTGACAAGGCGTTGGCGGAAGCTCGCGCAATGGATTCCAACGGTCCCAGAGTGCCGCTCTACGGTGTGCCTGTCGGTTTCAAGGATATCATCGATACGGCCGACATTCCCACCGCATACGGATCCGATATTTACCCAGGGTTTCAGCCGGATGTGGATGCCGCCTGTGTCGCCTTGATCCGAGGGGCGGGCGGCATCGTGCTTGGCAAGACGGTTACCACGGAGTTCGCCTTTGTGAACCCGAATAAGACGCGTAACCCGCATAACCCAGCCCATACCCCGGGTGGATCGTCGAGCGGTTCGGCGGCGGCGGTCGCCGACTACATGGTGCCGTTGACCTTCGGCACGCAGACAGGTGGTTCGGTGATCCGTCCGGCATCGTTCTGCGGCGTGGTCGGGTACAAACCGACTATTGGCCAGTTCAGTTACGCCGGCGTAAAATTGCTCGCGCGCTCGCTCGACACGCTTGGTGCTTTCTCACGTCGGGCGCGCGATCTTGCCCTATTGCGGGCCGCTCTTCTTGGAACTCCACCAAACATCGCCCCCGTGGCAGCGTCACCGCGGATTGCACTTTGCCGCACGCCTTGGTGGGAACGCGCCGACCCGGCGAGCCAGGCGTCCGTTCTCGGTGCCGGTGAGCGGTTGGTGGCGGCGGGTGCCGAAGTCATCGAACTTGATTTGCCATCGCATTTCGAAGGTTTGGAAACGGCGAACCATACGATCATGATTTATGAGGGCCGTCGATCACTCGCACATGAGTTTGCGCGACATGTTTCGCTCCTGAGCGCGAATTTGGTGTCGCGAATGGCCCATGGTTTGGAAATTCCGTTCGACGAATACCGTACCGCAATTGACTTGGCTTTCGCGTGTCAGCGGGAGTTTGGGGAGCTCGCGGCCTCAGTCGACGCTGTTCTTGTTCCAAGCGCAGTCGGCGAAGCCCCGGAAGGATTGGAGAGTACGGGAGATGCGCTGTTCAATCGGCCATGGACGACAATGGGGGTGCCGGCCATCACGTTGCCAAACGCGACCGGACGGAATGGTCTGCCGGTCGGCATTCAGGTGGTTGCACCCTATGGATCGGACGAGAAGCTGATCTCCATCGCAGACTGGGTTGAGGGGGCCCTCGCCAACTAATCTGCCGCGTTGCTGGAATGCTCCTTTGTCATACTTTCACAATGATGCAAGCGCGCGAAAGGACGAATGATGACAACGAAGGATATCAGCAGCATCAGATGGGAGCCGGGGGCGGCCTATCAGAATTGTCGCCTCGCTCAATTCCTTGAGTTTTGCGATGCCGCGGACATGGGGGAACTCCATGATAAGAACGCTGCCGATCCTGCGTGGTTTTGGGATGCCGCCATTCGCTTCTTGGACGTCCAGTTTTTCGAACCCTATAACCAGATACTCGACCTCTCCAAAGGTATTCAGCATCCGGCTTGGTGTCTCGGGGGCAAGACCAATCTCGTTCTGAATTGCCTCGACAAACACCGCGGCACGCCGACCTGGGTTAATACCTATCTGGTTTGGGAAGGTGAAGATGGGGAGAAAAAGGAATTCACCTACGCAGAATTCGATGCGGAGGTCTGTCGCTTTGCCGGGGCATTGCGAGCCCGCGGTATCGGTCGCGGCGATATCATCGCGACCTACATACCGATGCTGCCAGAAGCGATGATCTCATTCTTTGCCATTTTGAAAGTCGGCGGCGTCGTGTTGCCACTCTTTTCGGGCTTCGGCCCGGATCCGCTCCGCGTTCGGCTTGGGGATAGCGATGCCCGGGCGGTTGTGACAGCGGATGGAGGTCCCCGCCGTGGTGCGGCCGCACCGATGAAGAGCACTCTCGACGAGGCGCTGGCCGATTGTCCGACCGTAAGCGATGTTTTTGTTGTCCGCCGGCTGGGAGACCAGGTCGCGTGCCCAATGATGGAAGGGCGCGATCATTGGTGGGATGACGCCGTATCGGACCAGCCCATGACAGCCGAAACGGAGCGTACGGATGCCGAAGAGATCGGGTTTCTGGTTTATACGTCCGGAACCACCGGCAAACCTAAGGGTGTCTTGATGAGCCATGTCGGTGCCGTCACCAAGCTTGCACTCGATATCAGTGTCAGCTTCGACTTTGGGCCGGATGATCGGATGATCTGGATCAGCGACATGGGATGGGTGGTCGGCGCGTTGACAGCGGTTTCGACGAGTTTTGTTGGCGGCAGTCTGTTACTTGTCGAAGGCACTCCGGATTTTCCCGATACGACGCGTCATTGGCGGGTTATGCAGGAAAATGATGTAACGTTCCTCGGCATCGCACCGACGACGGTACGCGGAATGATGCGATATGGAGATGAGGTCGACGCATTTGACTTCTCGAAGCTGCGGATTATCGCCTCCACTGGTGAACCGTGGACGGATGCCGCCTGGCTATGGTTGTTCGAACGGGTATCGGGTAAGCGGGTTCCGATATTGAATTATACTGGTGGTACGGAATGCTTTGGAGGCATTGCGTCGAGCAATCTGCTTGGGCCGATTACACCGGGGTCCTTCAACGGTCCCATGCCGGGGAGTGGTGCCGAAATCGTGAACGATGCTGGCGAGCCAACGGCGCCTGGGGAACTCGGCGAGCTGGTAATGACATTGCCGGCTATTGGCAACACGCGCAGCCTCTGGCGCGATGATGATCGATATATGGACAGTTATTGGTCTATGTTCGGCGACAAGTGGCGTCAGGGCGATTGGGCGATGCGTGATGAGGAAGGGTATTGGTACGTTGTGGGGCGTTCCGATGACACCCTTAACATTTCGGGCAAGCGGACAGGTCCGGCCGAGATCGAAGGCGCGTTGATGGCGACGGGACAAATTTCTGAAGCTGCGGTGATCGGGGTGCCAGACGAGATTAAGGGAACGGCCTTGTGTTGCGTCTGCGTGCCGATGCCGGATGTCAACGATCAGGACGCCTTGCGCGGTGAATTATCGAACGCGGTGACAACCGCCCTCGGAAGGGCTTATCGGCCTAGAGAAATTTTACTCGTGTCAGACCTGCCGAAGACGCGGAATATGAAGATCATGCGACGCGTGGTGCGGTCGGTCGTTACCGGCGAACCGGCGGGTGATCTGTCGTCCTTGGTGAATCCTGAATCCGTAGAACAACTGAAGGCCATTATTTATTAGTATATTACAGTATATTCTGTATTTTGTGTAAATATGTTGTATTTCGAAATTTTGTATAGCGGTGTATTTTATTTATTATAGTAAGAAATTTTTATTATTTTCAGAATATGGCCCTAATACTCTTGCCGTCTACAAAGGCGGTGAACCCAGGCGATAGAGTTCGAACGTCATGATGGGTTTCCGGTTCGAGCGTCTCGACGATTCCTGTCGAAATCGAAGCGTCATTTGCATATTGGTGTTGCCATCTGTACCGGTGCGGCCGGCAATTGGAAAATTGGGGTCGCCTAGCATCTCGACCGTCCCGGTCGATTGATATCTGTGCAAAGTATCATCTCGCCATGAGGCATTTTTCGGAATCACTGCTCGGACAAGTAGTCCCGCAGTTCGGGCGTGATGTCCGCGTAAATTGGCCGGTCTTCTAAAGGGCGTAATTCGATTTACGTTACCGCGGCAATTTTCACATCGCCGCCGGACCGCAGTCTGATGGTCTCCGCCATGACTTTCGCCGGTTGAAGAGGGCAGAGCGCGACGGCACCTAACGTGGTTGCGAATGTGATCCTTAAGCGCAATATCGTCATGAACCAGCGTCGTTGCATTTCGAATGGAACCTGTTCGGAATTTCACGGCTGAACTCATCGCTCTC
>CAXGSZ010000098.1:0-7370 GCA_964012455.1 uncultured Alphaproteobacteria bacterium | reverse complement strand
CGGCTAAACAGCGGGAACAGCAGCTGCTTACCGAATTCAACAATCCATCGGCTTCAACGGAGGAAGCAGCATAGTAAAGTTCAGACGCACTTAACGATCTCCGGGAATGATCTTCCTTAAAAGCCTTCAACGTCTTGCTTCGGGCGTTTTTTTGCGCCCAACCGCAACGCGAGGGTCGCAGCGGTGGCGTCATTCGGATAGTCGAAGGTTGTCAAACGTTCGCTGTCACCCACGGTCAGATAGACCTTCTCGATTGAGCCGCACAGTTCTTCGGCTTGGCGTCTTGTGACGGGCAGTCACTCCGCGGTTTTCTAAATGTCCATCAATCCTGATTCGGTGTAGCTGACGAGGCTGATATATATATCGGCATTCTTTCCCCCTGAATCGGTTGTGTCTTTCCGCATGTTGATATTTTTGGATATGTGAGTTTGTGCATAATTTCGACGTTTAAAGTTTGTTGAGCTACCTTACCCGTTCGTTCCTCAGAGATGTCTGGTTGTCTTAAGTGACGGATTACTCATAAAATTAAACGCCTATTTCGAGGGTCACTGAAGAATTGACGGCAATATTTTTTCGAATAGGCCCGGAAGCCAGGTGCGAACCGGAAGCGCCGTCACGCAGGCGCGAGTTGTTAGTAAAGTGACACAGTGAGGTTTCCCGCAATCGTCGCCCAGGTGACGAATAATACTGAAAGACCAAAAGGGGATAGGACGATGGAAAAGGGACTTTACGGATTTATCTGGCGCTACAGCAAAGGATACCAATTGGTCATCCTTTGCGTGGCGATAGCTTCCTTTCCGTTGCTATATTACGCGCTCGAATTGCCGAAGATCATCGTCAATGACGCCTTAGGCTCAAAGCCGGGTGCCGAACCCTTTCCGCGTGAATATCTCAGTTTCCAGTTTGACCAAATGGAGTATTTACTGACCCTTTGCGGGCTTTTCCTGCTGGTACTGCTCATTAACGGCGGGATTATGATGGCGCTCTTTGTATTCAAGGGCATCACCTCCGAGCGACTGCTCCGCAGGCTTCGCTTCCAACTTTTCGCGCGCATTCACCGTTTCCCGCTGAAGCACTTTCAAAAGACTTCGCAAGGTGAAGTAACCTCAATGATCACTGCGGAAGTCGAGCCGTTTAGTCAATTCTTTGCCGACGCCGTCGAACTTCCGCTGTTTCAGGGCGGCACCATGCTGACCGTACTGGTCTTCGTTTTTGTTCAAGATCCGATTATGGGACTAGCTAGCATCGCAATCATCCCGCTGCAGGCCTACATCATCCCAAAACTGCAAAGGAAGATTAACCTTCTTGCCAAAGAGCGTGTGGTTCGGATTCGCGGTGTCGCCGGTCGGATTAGTGAGGCGGTGTCTGGTATCAACGAAATCCACACACACGATACATCAGCCTTTTCCCTCGCCGACTTTACGCGGCATCTGTCCGGCATTTTCAAAGTCCGGATGAGGATTTACCAGAATAAGGCCTTCCTTAAGTTTCTTAATAATTTTCTGCTCAAGCTTACGCCACTGCTGTTTTATTCCGTTGGCGGCATTCTGATTCTTGAAGGGAACCTCGACCTCGGCCAACTGGTAGCGGTATTGGGTGCTTACAGCCAACTGATGCAGCCTTGGAAGGAACTCCTGAATTATTACCAACGCATGATGGATGCGAAGATCAAATATCAGCAGGTGACCGAACAGTTCGATCCGGCCGACATGATGTCCGACCAACTGGTTCTGACGGATCGACCAGAATTCATAACGCCACTAATCGGTGATATTTCACTCAATAACGTATCCATCACCGATGAGGACGGTGTCAAATCGCTGGATGCGATTACTTTCGACGCAGCGCCGGGAAGCCGCATCGCCCTGGTTGCGGGTGGCAGTGGGCGCGATAATCTCGCTTATCTCCTGACACGCCTAATTCAACCGTCGCAGGGGCGCATCACGATTGGATCGGAAGACTTCAGTTCGATGCATGAAGCCGTGATCGGTCGGCGGATTGGCTATGCCGGGCCAGATTCTTACATTTTCGACGGCACTGTTGGTTACAACGTCTTTTATGGCCTGAAGCACGAACCGGTAATCCTGCCGGAGGACGACCCGCAGCGGACCAAGGACAGGAGCGATGCTATCGCGGCAGGCAATAGTCCGCACGACATTGACTCGGATTGGATTAACTATAGAGATGCTGGCGTGTCGGACGAGAAAGAACTGATGGCATGGTGGCAACGCACCTTACAAGCGGTCGAACTAGAAGACTTTATGTATGGTCGGGCGATGAATATGACCATCGACCCGGAACAGAAACCTAAGCTCGCGGAAGATATCGTGAAAGCGCGATATCGCGTACAGGAGCGGATGCAATCTGATGCGGCTTTATCCGGTCTGATCCACCCCTTTGAGTTCAAGGGTTACAACGTCAGCGCCACGGTCGGAGCGAATTTGATCTTTGGCGAGGCAATGGATGAGACTTTCGATCTCAAGAATCTGGGACATAATGAGTTCGTTCGTGGCATACTTGACGACTGCGGGCTGACCGACCGATTTGAAGAAATTGGCCTTCAAGTTGCTGTAACCTTGCTTGATATGTTTGACGGAATGTCGGCGGACGAACCGATTTTCGAGCGGTTCAGTTTTGTCGACGATGATTCACTTCAGGATTTGAAGAGAATTGTCTCGTTGGTCAAACGCGAAGGGCCGGACGTGTTGTCTGAGGAAGATCGCGCACAACTGATATCGCTTACATTCCAACTGGTTGTCGAAAAGCATCGCCTCGGACATATTGACCCTGAAATGCAGGCGCGCATTCTGGAGGCACGTGGAAAGTTCCGCGACAAACTGCCCGAGGACCAGCAAGAGGCGATTTCGTTCTTCGACCCGAAACGGTTCAACGCCCGTTTGCCGTTGCGCTCCAATCTGATTATGGGGCGGATCAATGCCGGCCGACCGCAAGCGGAGGAGAAGGTCGACGAAATTCTCCGCGAAGTTATGAGTGAGATGGACCTTACGACGGAGATGATCCTGGTGGCGGCGGATTTCGATGTTGGCATCGGCGGACGTCGAATCCCGCTCGTCGCCCGGCAAAGTATTGCGCTGCTTCGCAGCATTGTGAAGCGGCCCGAAATCATCGTGATCAATGAAGCTCTGAGCGCGCATGATCGCCAAACGCGCGAACGAATTAGGCGTCGGTTGTTCGCCTTGCTCCCTGATACCACGATCGTGTGGATTGACAGTGAAATGCCTGAGGCCAGCGAATTTGATCAAATACTTGTCGTGCGCAATGGTCGGATTGAGGAGCGGATTTCAGATCAACCCACGGAATTTGACGAGACGGTGTCTTCAGGGCATGAAATTGCTGATGAGGGTACAATTCTGAACTCAGAGATTTCCGCACTTTCGCAAGTTCCGCTCTTCTCAGAGATGGATCCGTCCCAACTCAAGCTTCTCGCCTTTGCCAGCGAACGCCTGACCTACAACAGAAGTCAAGATTTGTTCCTGCAAGGTGACCCGGGGAATGCTGCTTATGTCATCCTGGAGGGCGCTGTTGATATTATCCTCGGTGAAGGAGAGGACGAACTGGTCGTCAATCACTTAGAGCACAATGAGCTGGTTGGCGATATGGCGCTTTTAAGTACGAAGCCGCGTTCGGCGACAGTGCGTGCAGCGACCGACGTTGTGGTTTTGGAACTTAAAAAGGAGCTGTTCCTCGAGCTGCTTGAGGGCAGTCCGCACGTCGCCGCGCATATTGCCCGAGTCATGAGCGATCGGCTTTACAATATGACCACCCAGTTCCAAGAGGCTGCGTAATCGCCCTTTTACGGCATTTTGTCTTGGTATTCGGTTGTTTGATTGGGCACTCTCTAGCGTAAGGCGGTGGGATGTCTTGCGGATTTCTAACCGGCAAACACCCGAGAGGGACAAACGCCGCGCATGCTGAAAAAAGATCAATTCTACAAAGATATTCTGGATGGTCTGTCGTTGTTTTACGATAGCCGGTTTATCACGGATATCCGGAACTCCGCGCTTCGGTTTCCCGTCTCACAACTGGGCAATGCTCTGAACCGTCGTCAGACGGCATCAAAACTATGGTTGTTGGATAGGTTGTTCGAGAATCATGGAGGGGAATTAGGGGAAGTGCATGTGCTCGGTGGTTGGTACGGCGTTCTGGGTGCGCTCATATTGCATGACCCGAGGTTCGCCGAGGCTCGGATAACCAATATTGACCTGGACCCGAGTTGCGCGCCAATTGCGGAAAGTCTGAACGCCGTAAATGTCGAGCGGGGCCTCTTTTGTGCGGCAACTGCGGATATCCTTGATATTCGATACACGGGATCGAACTCCGTCGTCGGCGATACCACCCTGTCGGCTCCGGACATATTGATTAACACGAGTTGTGAGCATCTCAATGACTTTGCTGCCTGGTTTGACGGTCTGCCGCCAGGCGTGCTGCTTGTGCTGCAGTCGAACGACTATGTCTCCGAACCGGAGCACGTAAATTGTGTTGAAGATCTCGAAGCGTTCAAAGCACAAGCGCCCCTCGCACATCTTATATACGCGGGGGGCCTTGAGCTTGATAAATATACCCGCTTTATGCTGATCGGCCGAAAATTAGGTGACGTTTAATGAGCGTGTGCGGCCTGAAGGATGGACGCGGTCCGCGCCGCACCGTCTAACCCAATCGAGTTGGCTGTGGCTTGTTTTAGGCGGGATGCTTCATCTACCGCCACCGCCAAGGTTTCGGGCGTTAGCGTTTGGGAGGGTAGGGAGATGGCGCAGCCACGTTCGGCGAGCTTTGCGGCCCGACGGGGCTGTTCGTCCTCCCCGTCCGTATCGAACGGCACCAGGACTGCAGGCGTCTTTGCAGCAATGAGATCGGCCACTGTGTTGTATCCCGCCTGAGAGATCGAAACCCGACAGTTTACGAGAAGGGTACGAAAATCCGTCCTATAGCGCTCAATGATGACGCCATCTGTCGTCCGGTCGCAAAGGCGACGATAATCTTCCACCGTGACATTGGGCCCCACCAGAATGCGCCAGGTGGCCTTTGCAAAACTGCTCAGCGCGCGCGCGGCAATTGCTGTTTTGAACAACCTCAAGCCGACAGCACCGCCACCGGCGGATACGAGGATTTCGTCGCCGCGTGAATGAGGTGGTTCAGTGGGAGGTGCTACGACAATGCCGGTATGGTGAACCTTCTCATCAAATTGGGTGGCGTCCGGGAACGTTTCCACTAGTGCCGCAAAAGTAGGATCACCGTGAACCAATACGCCATCGTAGAAACGGTCGATCAGTGCAACGGTTTCCTCGGCTCGTCCGGGCTTTCTATCTGATTTCAGGATGTCCCTGACCGAACAATAGATTTGTGGTGGCCGGTTGCGAGCTGCGGCATGTTCAAGGAGCGGAATGAGTTCAAACCGCATCTGTCTCCGGCCGAACGGGAACGCTTCGGTAATCAAGATATCCGGCGCAACGGCATCGAATAGGTCGAGTAATTGGTCGCGCCGATTCACTTTCCAATCCGTGTCGACGGGGGTGTTGGTGTCATCCCGAAGATCGTGGAACCCACTGTCGCCGATATGTAGGGGCGGCAACTGGACTATTTCGATGCCGTCACGCTGCAAGTCTGCAATGGGACGCCCTCCTGTGACAAGCACGACCTGAAACCCGGCTCCGGTAAGGGCCTGACAGACAATGTTCGCCCGCCGGACATGGCCGATCCCCAGCAAGTGCTGTACATGAAAGAGGACGGACTGATCACTCGACCGGATCAAGCACTCTCCATCAGTGATGGCGTGTGTTCGGCGCCGTTGCCGAACTTGGCTGCAATGCGGTTTGCGCCGCCCTCATGCGAGAAAGTTTCACGCACCCGCTTGAGTCCCGCCTGACCGAGGCGGTGGCGCAACAGTGGGTCCGTAATCATCCGTGCCAACGCGTCTGCAAGTGCCTCGGGGTTCTCCTGCGGAACCAGAAGCCCGGTTTCGTCATTAATTATCAGCTCAGGAATTGCGGACACTCGTGTCGAGATGCAGGGCAATCCCTGGCTTTGCGCTTCGAGCAGGACATTTGGAAGGCCATCGCGGTCGCCATCTTCGGCAATACGGCTTGCCAAGACGAAGATATCGGCATTTCGGCACGCCTCTAATACAGCCCGCTGTGCATTAGGGCCGTGCCAGGTAATTTTGTCGTCAATACCGAGCTTGTCCGCCTGTTCCTTCAGTGAAGACAATTCAGCACCACCGCCAATATGTTCAAAGCGCCAATACAAGCTTCTGGGAAGTCGCTGCAAGGCACACAGTAAAACATCGTACCCCTTCTTCGAAACAGCCCGGCCGACGGACAGGATCGTCAAAGGGTCGGCGGCATTGCTGCCGTCTTTGCGCGTTGCCGGACGCTCCGGGGCGGCGAACCGGTCTAGATCGAGACCGTGGTATACTAGCTCGACCCGCTTCTCTTCCGGCGCAAGAGCGGCAAGGTGCGCTCGTCCAACTTCAGTGCATGTGACCAGCCATTCCATTTCGCCAAGTTTTTCGGCTTTCTCCCAATCCGGTGTTGTCCAGATGTCTCTTGCATGGGCGGAGCAACTCCACGGGAGGCCAGCGAGAATAGCTGCATATCTGGTGACGGAGGAAGGGATGTGCAGAAAATGGGCATGCAAGTGGTAGACGTTTTCTTCCAGTTCGTTTGCCAGCACGAGCGCTTGTCCGAAATGGCGCAACCGGTTTCGAAATGGGCCTCTTTTGAAATTGCGCCACCAGGTAGACCGTGCTCGTCGATACCGCGGCGTCCGGCGCAGCGCTAGCCAGGCGTTAAATACACGCAGTGGCTCTTGATACAGGTACTCAGGCAGATATCGCACCGGTGCTTTGATTTCGTCGTGCACTGGGTGACGCTCCAAGTCGGTTGGGCGGCGGAGCGAGACAATGTTTACCTGGACGCCGCGCTTCTCAAGCGCTGCGATTTCTTGCGCGATAAACGTTTCCGATAGTCGGGGATAACCTTTCAGAACGAAAACGATGCGATCGGTCACGTGAATGCCCTATCCACGGGTTTCAACGATCGAGAGACGGCTATCCAAGGTCGGATGAAAATGGCGGCCGGCAAGTCTGCCGACTTTCTCAATACCGTCAAGAAATCCAGTCGGCATTGTCGTCGACGGCTTGGATTGTGCCGGAAGCGCGCGCAAGGCATCGACGAATGATTCGATGGTTGTTTCGTCCAAAGGATCAAACATACGTGCGACCCCCAGTTCGTTTGCCCGTTTTGCCCGCACCAATTGTTCCTGACGGGGGGCGACACGGGGCATGATCAACGCCGGTTTATCCAACGAGAGAATTTCGCAGAACGTATTGTACCCGCCCATCGCGACGACGC
>CAXGSZ010000097.1:0-7396 GCA_964012455.1 uncultured Alphaproteobacteria bacterium | reverse complement strand
TGGCGCCACGTTCGGTATCGTTGGCCGCGGCCGAATTGGCACCGCCGCCGGCCTTCGGGCAAAAGCGCTCGGCATGAACATCTTGTTTTATGACCCCTATATTCCAGATGGCGGCGACCAATCGGTCGGTTTTGAGCGGCGCGAGACGCTCGAGGAATTGATGCGGGAATCCGATGTCGTGACGGTCCACACGCCGCTGATGGAAGAGACCCGCGGTATGATCAACGGCCAGGCGCTCTCCTGCATGAAGAAGGATGCAATCCTGATCAACACCTCGCGCGGAGAAGTGGTCGACGTAGACGCCGTTGTTGAAGCCCTGAAAGCGAATCGCATCGGAGCTGCCGGGCTCGACGTTTTGCCGCAGGAGCCGCCGGATCCTGATCATCCGTTATTTTCCGGTCTGAAGAACCGCGAAGATTGGACCGTTGGGCGCGTCATCGTGACACCACACGCGGCTTGGTACAGCCCGGACGGTGCACGTGATTGCCGAGAGAAGGCAGCGCGCACGGTGATCAACTACCTGACCGAGGGCACGCTTCGAAACTGCGTAAACGAACAGTTCCTGGTCCGAGGAGACAGCCAATGAAAGTTGTCGTGACTGGCGGTACCGGAATGATCGGCCGCAAGCTGATCTCATCCTTACTGGTGACTCCAGAACTCATCGATCGCGACGGCAACAAGTCGGAAGTTACGTCGATCACCGCCTTCGACATTATGCCGCCGGACCCGCCGCTGCCCGACGATGACCGTCTGTCCGTGGTCACAGGTGAGATCAGCGACGCGGACGCGATCGCGTCGTTGATCGGTAACGATACAGATGCGGTGTTCCACCTCGCCGCTGTGGTCAGCGCGCAAGCCGAGGAAGACTTCGACCTAGGCATGCGCGTCAATCTGGATGGTACGCGGATACTCCTGGAGCGCTGCCGCGCCCTGGACCATGCACCGCGTGTCGTCTACGCCAGTTCCGTTGCCGCATTCGGCGGCGAAATGCCCGATGTCATTGACGATACAGTTACGCCAAACCCCCAGACGACCTACGGTGTCACCAAGGTGATCGGCGAGTATCTTATCGACGACTATAGTCGAAAAGGCTTCATCGACGGCCGAGCGCTTCGTCTCCCGACCATCGTAGTACGACCTGGCCGACCCAACAAAGCAGCATCGACCTGGGCGTCGAGTATCATGCGCGAACCGCTCACAGGTCATTCCGCCGTATGTCCCGTAACGGAAGAAAGCAAAATGTGGATGCTGTCACCACGTCGTGTCGTTGAAGCCTTTCGGCACGCGCAGGTTTTAGATTCTGACGCTTGGGGCCCGCACCGAGTGGTTAACCTGCCTGGGATTACGGGTTCTGTCACAGAATCCCTGCAGGCACTATCGCGAGCGGGTGGCAATTCCGCGCGAGCCCTCGTGTCCTTCAAGTACGACCCGTTCATCCAGGATATCGTCGACGGATGGGCTAACACGTTTGTAACCTCACGCGGCGACGCGATGGGATTTACCGCGGACGCCAATCTCGACGAGATCGTTTCTGTGTTCTTGGAGGATGATCTCGGAGAGCAACACGCGTATTACAAGTAATCATTTGGTAATCATCGACGCACGAGTCGAAGATAATTGGTAAATGGGCAGTGCACAAAGCGGTAAAGAAAAGGGGCGAAGCTAAACAACGTCACGGTTTGTAAGCATGAACAATTGGGTTTTGGATCGAGGTTCACGCATTCTGCAAATCTGCGCTTAAGAGCAAGCCCGCATAAGCGCGGCAAAACAAGGAAAAGGGCGGCCCCGGTCGTGGCGGCGGCCCAGAACATCCGCACGCGAAGTCAATTTAGCAGGCCTAGAATACCGTGGAATTCAAGGCGAGCGAGCTTGCTGCCGCCAGTGCGCGCAGCAAGGAAAATATGATAGAAGCGGCAGCGAAGTTGTCATTTGATTGGATAATTACGAATATAAGTTCCGATGCCGTTCGCAACGTCGTGGGCGACTAGACCACTATTTCATTAAACGATCAATGTAGGGTGGAAGGGCGAAAGCGCCCTTGTGCATCTCTGGCGTATAGTATTCGGTGACTATTCTCGAAGCTTCGTATCGAGCGCGCAGCGCCGCGACATCGACGTCAGCTAGGCTCGTATCGTCGCTCCCCCAACCGAACGTCATATCTCCGCCGATATAAGCGGGAACTCCGGCGCGGTAGCATGACGCGCTTTGAAACAACTTCCGAAAGACCGTCAGAGTCCCTGTCAGTTCCTCGCCTTGCACGAACGGCACGCCATTCTGGGTGACCAGGACACCACCATCGGCAAGGCAACTCTTACAGCCACCATAGAACCGCTCACCAAAAAGTACCTCGCCCGGTCCAATCGGGTCTGTTGAATCGACGATAATTACATCGAAACGGCGGTCAGTTTGGTTGACAAATTCGACACCGTCCGCGATCACCAAATCTGTCCGCGGGTCTTCATAGGCATCGCCACAGATTGCGCGTAGATAACGCCTACTTAATTCGACCACGGTATCGTCAATTTCAACCTGAACGGCCGCCTCGACTCCACGGTGTTTAAGCACCTCTTCCAGCATCCCGCCATCGCCGCCGCCGATAATCAAGACATTCTTTGCTGATCCGTGCGCCAAGATCGGCACATGAGCTAACATTTCATGATAAATGAATTCGTCTCGTTCCGTCGTCTGAACCACGCCGTCGAGGGCGAGTACCCGGCCAAATTCTGGATTTTCGAAGATAACCAGGTGCTGATGCTCAGTCTTCGCCTCGTGCAGGACCTGCTCTATACCAAGACGCGAATGAAAGCCCGGATGAAGCGTTTCCTCGAACCAGCCGTTCAACGGATACGTCCGCGGTAATGATCGGCAATATCGAGCCGTGCCGGTTTAAACGCCTCGCGCAGAACATCGGCAGCCTTCATCGGGTCTGTGCCACCGCACATAAACACATCAACAGCCGCATAATTCCACTCGGGCCACGTGTGGATGCTGATATGAGACTCTGCCAACACGGCCACACCTGACACGCCCCCGTTCTCCGAAAACTCGTGAAGGTGGACATGCAGCAGCGTTGCTCCTGCCGCCTCGGCACCGCGGCGCAACGCATCATCAATTACATCGGGATTACTTAAATTCTCGCCATCCCACACATCGACAAGCAAATGCCGACCGGCATACCAGGCACCTTTATGGTGCAAGATATATTGGTGTTCGCTTCCGCTTTCGGCCACGTCGTGCCCGGCGTCGAACAACGGTGCGAGATTTCCTTTTTCCATATACCGCACCCCTGACTTCAAGCGGCGCCCCCATTCATGCGGGACGCGACGATATGCAGCTCGCCGAACTGGAATGCAAGAGAAATTTTTACTGTTTCCAATCGAAATAGTTAATGATTCGAGATCACCTTAGGGCATACAGAGACGATCATAACGAAAACCGCGTTATCTACCTTTCTTTTTGCGATTTGCACACTGTGGGCAGGCTCCGCCGCGGCGGCCGAACCACCTCTGGCACTTGGCCCAGTGGCCGTTGTCGAACCTGTCCCCATGGAGTGCGAAAATGGCGTATGCGATGCTGTCGTCTTTGTATTCTTTCCACAGCAGCACCGGCGTTCACCCTTCTCCACTGACATATATGGAGAGGCCAAAAGAGGAGGTGTCCGCGTCGTAGGACTCACGTTTGCCGGATTGGAGGTAACGCTGCCGAGCGATGTGCTTGCATTTCAACCTGACCTGGAATACGCATCGGTAAAGGTCTCTTTCTTAACGTCTAGTGGGCCAGATATTGATCCGTCGTCGGTTCGCTTGACCATTTCACCAGGCACCTCACTTGCACCGTTGGACATCACCTCGGACAAAGCTCTAAAGACCGCCATTGGCGTATATCGCGAGGTCGCGCAAACGTTCTTTGAGAATGGCAACTGCCGCAATAAGAGGGCTCGGCTATTCAATCTGTAAATCAACGAGCCGCCACGCACAGCAAGAGCAGACCAAATGAAGGAGATCCCGCGCTGAAACGTGCCAATCAAACGGTGCGCGATACGGACATACGGGAATGGGTCGGGCAGGTCCATCGCAAATCCGGCAAGCCTGCGAAAACGTCAAAGCGTTTCACTGTTTTTCGTTGCCTCGTCGATTGGCCTGAAACCCAGTCGCAAAATATTTGCGGCACCCTCGAAGACCCGGTCACGCCAATCGTCCGAATCCGGATAGAAGAGCCCATCAAAACGGCCGTTGCCGGCTGCTTCTGATTCGTGCCGGCTCAATAAAGAATCGAGAACGGTGCCCAGAGAATAGCATCCGAATTCCAAAACGACCGACGTCATTTGGTGGTCCGGCAGTGCCGACGCCAGCCCGCGCGCAACGGGGCCCTCTAAGGTTGAAACCGCAACACCGTTCGCCGCGCCACGCGCACCGAACATCTCGATGGCGCGGGCTTCGTCCTTCGAACCAGGTAGATGACACGAAACAACCTCCGCTTCACCATACGGTCCGGAACCGGTTCGCACATCGAGGAAAACCAAGTGCTGTGCCGACGCTAGGAATCGCTCTGCCAAGTTCGACAAGACATACCGACACCATTGTTGCTGCTCATGATCATACGGCGCCGGAGCTTCGGGACTATCCTCGTTGAGACGAAATTCCGCAGCCGCCAGGAGCGAATCATCCCAATCCGTCGCTATGGCAGCCGGCTCGATCAATCCGTCCCACGCCGCCGCCTTAAAAGCGGATGGCCAAGCCGTGTGCACCAACACCAATGCGAACGGATTGGGCAGCTCGATTTGCAAACCAGTTCTTAGTAGCGCGGTTTGAATGCCCGAAGCGCATAGCCCTTCCGCCATGCGCCCCCCCGGGCAAAGCACTATCACTGTTTCGGCGTCAGACGCACCGGCCCGAGCAACATCGATATGAACGGGAAACTCGACTCGCTCTTCACGGGGCGCTTCGAACGACGCGACCGGCAGCTGTGCATCCAGACAAGCCGCAAGGAACATGCGTCGCGCATTAGGCGGATCCATGGAAAAATGTTGGGCTGCGGTCATATTTTATTCGCCATGCCATCAATTTGGCGAAGTTCTCTCGGTATGGCAATTACGATTTGCGAAGGCGCCATACCACCCGCATGCTTTGTAAATGCGATTTGCGAAACTGTTGATGGCACTGTTTTTGATCAACTCCGCAACCGTTTCTACGGCTGACCAGACAGACAACCGCCTAGGCTCCCTTATCGAACGCCTAAAAGAGGTCGAAATCCACGACGTCGCGCGCTCGGTCACACCTGAAATATTGTCTATTTGGCTTGATTCCGATGACGGCGTTTCCGACGAACTGATACGCCGCGGTGTCGAGGCCATGTGTGCCAGGCGACACGATCTCGCGCTCAACCAAATCGATTCGCTCGTCAAGCATGAGTCGAATTCCGCCGAAGGCTGGAACAAAAGAGCGACCGTGCTTTACGCCCTGGGGCAGTTTCAGTGGTCGATCAACGATATCAAGCGGGTATTCGCGCTTGAGCCACGTCATTTTGGAGCGCTTTCCTGCCTTGGTATGTGTTACGAAGCACTCGGCGAAGAAGAGGCGGCCCGCGATGCTTGTAAACTTGCGCTGAACGCAAACTCTCATCTTTCTCGCATCCGAGAGAAAATCGGACATCTCCAAGAACAGGTTCGCCGAGAGAATATCCACTATATTGACAATATTTTTAAAAAACGGGACAAATTATCCCATAATTTATGAATTTATGTTGAACTTCGGCCTCGTTGGCATTTAAACTCATCGGGTACGGAGGAACACGAAATGCCACGAGACGGCCAACCCGGATCAGCACTCGGGAAATCACTGGCAGTATTGGAGACGGTTGTCGAACGCCCTGGCCCGGCGACGCTCGGTACGCTCGCATTAAGTCTCGGGATGCCCAAACAGACGGTGCACCGGATCGTTCGTCAGTTGGCAAAGGAAGGTATTATCGAGCGTACGGTTTCGGGTGACGGTTACGTCGCAGGCCGCCGGCTGAAGCGGCTTGGCGAACGCACGCTTTTTCAATGTCTTCAGGCAGCACCGGTACGTGCCATCCTACAGCGTCTCGTCGACGACCTTGAGGAAACTTGCAATATTGGTGTCCTGGACGGGGCCGAGGTGATCTATGTGGAGCGAGTCGAATGCGATTGGCCCCTCAGGATGCAGCTGCAGCCCGGCAGCCGCGTTCCGGCATATTGCACGGCTATTGGCAAAATGCTTCTAGCATCGCTCGACGCACGGACGCGGCGGCGTCTCGTCGAAAACGTGTCACTCCAAAGCTTCACGAAGCGGACGATCACCGGGACCGATCGATTACTTGACCACCTGAAGCAGATCCGCCGCCAGGGCTTTGCGTTAAACGATCAGGAAAACACCGTCGGCATGATGGGCCTCGCAGTACCTATTGCGGGCGACGGTGACATTGTCGTTGCCGGACTGGCGGTACATGCACCCGTCGCGCGGCTGTCTCCCGATGAGGCACTCCAAACACTCTCTAACCTGCGATTGGCCGCTGACGAGATCGGCCACACCATCAGAATTGACGAAGGAGGAACAAATCCATGACAGCAACCGCGACACATACGACCGACCCGTCACGGTATGGCGACCTCACGGTTGTCCCCATCTCAGATGCCCTTGGCGCTGAAATCAAAGGTATAGAGCTCGGGAATATCGACGAAGCGACCTATCGCGCCATTCGTAACGCTTGGATCGACAATCTTGTCGTTATCATTCGCAATCAGACTATAGGGGATGAGGAACTTGTCGTCTTCAGCCGCCTCTTTGGTGATCTCGACATGGCGCCTCCCCAGGAACACGGGCAGCAGGCGGTCACAGGATTGCCGGAGATTATGGTAATTTCCAACGTCAAGGAAGGCGGCGTTCCAATCGGCAGCCTTGGCGACGGCGAAGCGATCTGGCACACAGACATGAACTACGTAGAGCGTCCGCCTCTCGGCAGTGCGCTCTTTTCATTGGAGGTGCCGGATAAAGGGGGCGACACAGGCTTCTGCAACATGTACATGGCGCTTGACGCGCTGCCGGCTAACCTACGCAGACAGCTCGAAGGGAAGTCGATCAAGCACGATGCCAGCATGACGAGCGGCGGATACCTGCGTCAGGGTATGGACGAGGTGACGGACGTCAGTAAGTGTCCGGGTGCCATACACCCAATCATCCAAATCCATCCGGAAAGCGGGCGGGAAGTCCTTTATCTGGGACGGCGGTTGAACGCTTATATCATGGGAATGTCGGTCGATAAATCCGAAGCGCTGCTCGACGAGATCTGGGCTTATACGACGCGCGAAGGCCACACATGGCACCACCATTGGCAGGTCGGAGATGTTGTATTCTGGGACAACCGGGCCGTAATGCATCGA
>CAXGSZ010000096.1:0-7427 GCA_964012455.1 uncultured Alphaproteobacteria bacterium | reverse complement strand
TCGCCGCCCGCATGGCGCGCTCGGAGCGCCCCTGTATTTCCGTCGCCAAAGGCGCCAGATCGTCGAGATTGTACTGTTCCATGACATCACCGACCCGCCGTTCCATCAGATCGAGCGCGGTCAACTGGGCATAGAGATCGCCCACGACCTCATCCGGTGCACGTACGTTCTGACGCAACAGCCGTAAAAACGTTTCATTCGCCTCCCCTGCACGCATCAATTTCATGATCGGGATTTGGAATCCTTCCTCGAAAACCTCACGTGGCTCAGGCGACCGGATTTTTCCACCGATATCGGGCGCGTGCGCCGTCGAGCCGGCAAACCCGACAAGTTTCCCGTTGTGGAAGATCGGCTTGCCGACACTAATGTCCGGAAGATGGCCCGTTCCCATCCAGATGTCGTTGGTGATCAGCACATCGCCCGGCTGTAATTCCTCCGCCGGAAAGACATCTAGGAAATGCTTGATAGTCGCAGGCAAGGTAGCAATGAAGGAAGGTATGCTATCAGTCGCCTGAACCAATGACCGTCCCTGGGCATCGGTGATCACGCACGAAAAATCATGGCTGTCGCGCACGACCGTGGAGAACGACGTGCGGACAAGGGCCGCGGCAGCTTCATCGACTGAGGAAATCAGCCGGGTCCAGAGTACTTCGAGCGTAATTGGATCGAAGGACGCGTTTTCACCCACATTCAATTGGTCAGACATGATTTAACCTCCCTCCGGCAGGTTCACTATCAGATTGAGTTGGTCATCGACCCGCGCCTCGGCACCAGGTCCCAGGATTAATGTCGATTCGCTTTCTTCGATAATGGCGGGACCGTTAAGAGCGTATCCGGGTTTCATCAAATTTCGATCGTAGACCGGCGTGTAGACAAAATCGCCACTCTCTGGAAAATAAGCTGGCCGGGAGCCAGTTTTGGCTTCAACATTTCCCTTAGCTGTTTCCGATCTGATGTCGACGCCCGGGACTTCCGCCTTCATAGACACACGGATGTTAATGATCTCCGGCTCAACATCCGGCGGTGTCCGGGCAAAAGTTTCGCGGTACACGGCTTCGAATGCGTCCTGCAACCCCGGTGCGGACCCTTCATCGTAGGGACCATTGGGCAGTTCAAGGACGACTTCGAAGCCCTGCCCCGCAAACCGCATATCGGCAAGACGCGTGATCTCCGCCTCAGCCGGATCGAAACCAGTCTCTGTAATTACCAGTCCCGCATCCGCTTCGAGGTCCTGGTACTGCTCCTCGAGCGCTGCCCAATCCATGTCACTAAAGCGGCATGCGACCGTGCCGGTCCGATCGACGCGTGCGGGGGCGATAAGCAGGCCGAGAGCCGAAGCGACACCGGCCGAAGCTGGGCATATCAAACGCCGTAGTCCGAGCTTTCGCGCGACATAGTAGGCGTGAACCGGCCCGGCGCCACCCGTGGCTAACAGGGTGAACTCCCGAACGTCATGACCCTGCTCCGCGATATGGACGCGTGCAGCGGACGCCATGTTCTCGTTGACCACATCATAGATGCCCCAGGCAACGTCCGAGACGGAAAGACCGAGCGCCCGGGCCAAAGGCTCGGCCGCCGCGGACGCCGCATCGCGGTCGATCCGCATACTGCCTCCCGCGAAATATCCCGGATTAAGGTAACCCAGCAAAAGATCCGCGTCAGTCACCGTCGGCTCGGTACCGCCGCGCCCATAGCACACAGGTCCCGGCTCAGACCCAGCACTGCGCGGACCAACCTTGAGCAGACCCATGTTGTCGACGTGAGCGATGCTGCCCCCGCCAGCGCCGATCTCAATCAATTCGATCGTCGAAATATTCATCGGCAGCCCACTACCAACAACGAACCGTTTCTCGCGCGCCGCCTCGAAACTGTAGGCGACATGTGGCTCCCCACCCTCGACCATCGCGAGCTTGGCTGTCGTGCCGCCCATATCAAACGCGAGTACGTTGTTCTCCCCCGCAAGAGCACCAAAATGTGCCGCCACGAGTGCGCCTGCGGCCGGACCGGATTCGAGCATCAGCACAGGTCGTGATTTGGCCTCTTCGACATGAGTTAGGCCGCCGTTTGAAAGCATCATGAAGAACGGCGCGCTAACACCGAGCTTACCGGCCTCCTCGATCAGATTGTCCAAGTAGCGCTGTGCCAAAGGTTTCACATACGCGTTCGCCGAAGTCGTCGACGCGCGCTCATACTCACGAATTTCTGGTGAAACATCGTGAGAAGCCGACAGGAAGAGCCCGGGATGCGCCGCCGCAATCGCCTCGAGTGCGGCATCCTCGTGCACCGGGTTGGCATAGCAATGTAGAAATACTATGGCCAATGACTCGACGCCGTCCGCAACCAACTGATCCGCCGCCGTCTTAAGGGCGTCGATGTCCATTGCCTTCAAGACCTCGCCATCGGGTCCGATCCGTTCCGGAACTTCGGCCCGTAGGTTTCGCGGTACGAGAGGATCCGGCTTGGAAATAAAGACATCATAAAGTTCGAACTTCCGCTCACGCCCGATCTCGACGGCATCGCGAAAGCCCGCAGTCGTCAACATACCCGTCGTCGCGCCTTCACGCGTGATGATGGCATTGGTAAACAAGGTCGTGGCATGCACCATACGCAGAAAGTCATTCGCCCCCAGATCGTCGGTGCCCAATAGATTCCGAATACCGGTAATGACGCCGCGCGACGGATCATCCGGCGTCGTTAATTCCTTCGCCTTGACGATCCGTCCTGTCTCCTGGTCGTAGGCAACGATGTCCGTGAAAGTCCCACCGATATCGATGCCCAGCGAATATGTTCCCGCCACGAATACCTCCCTTACACTACACGCGATCGCCGGTCTTCCCCTTTTAGATTAAGCCGACACGGCGGCCGGAGAAGTCTCCCCAAACATTTTAGCGACGGCGCCTGCCGGGATCAGCGGCTCCCCATCCCCTCCATGAACCGGCGGCGGATCTGTACGGGATCTCGCTCGGTCTGCGATATCGCGGGAACATCCTCAATCCGGGCACCAATGAGCCATGGTCCATCTTCCACCAAACTTTGATCCACCAGTTGCTCGAAATCCGCCTCGTCTGCAGCCCATTCACTCTGTTTCAGGCCGGACGCCCGAGCAATCCCGACAATATCCGCACCCGCATGTGCCGCGGGCGTCGGTTGAGAGCCGGTGATCTGGTAGACCCCGTTATCCCAGACGACAACCGTAAGATTTTTGGGCGCCTGTGCAGCAATAGTCGACAGGCAGCCAAGCTGCATCAAAAGAGAACCATCGCCTTCCAGCGCAAAGACCCGACGCTCGGGCTGAGCCAGTGCCACGCCAAACGCAATTGGCGCCGCCAGCCCCATACTGCCCAGCATATAGAAATTATGCGGGCGCTGACCCGTCGACCAGAGATCGAAATTCGAATTACCGATCCCGCCGATGACGGCTTCATCCTGCTTCAGCGTTCTGACCAATCGGCTCGTAAGGTCAAACCGGTTCATCGGTATTGTATTGGCGACATTAGCCATTTTTCTTTCCTTTTAATACTTTCCCCCCGGTAAGTAACGGCGACAGGATCAGGCACACAGGGGCCTGTGTAGCGAAGGCCTGGCCAATCGCCCGGTCAACAATGAAGTCCGTCTCGTCGAGCCGCGATATAGTGTGATGTTCCACACCAAGAGAATCGAGCAAAGGGCGCATGGTACGCGCGACCATTGACTGTCCCAGATTGAACTCACCGAGGGTGCCGCGCTCGGAGACCATCATGACCAATGGGATTTGGGCTGCACAAGCGAGCGACGCGATGACATTTGGTAGCGTTGCGAAGCCACTCGTTTGCATAAGCATTAGCCCGCGCAAGCCCGCCATATAGGCGCCGCAAATGATCCCCGCGGCTTCCTCCTCACGCGCGGTAGCAAAAGCGCGGAAATAGTCGTCGGCGTGGACGGCATCGATCAGCGGCCGCAGAACGTTGTCCGGGACATAGGTGACGAGTTGAACGCTGTGCTCCTTCAGCTTCTCAGTGACAATCTTGTGCCACGCCGCAGAGCCTGCGGCGGTTTCATCAGCCATACAATACTCTCCTTCATTCAGCGATGTTCGATGAAGACGCATCCGGCCGCAACCCTATGGCCGAGTATGCCCAGAACCTGTTCCAATTTCTGCAAGTCGGTCAACACTGTCTCGAAATCGATATATCCCATGACGCCGAAGCGGACGACCCTTCCAGCGAGACAGTTTCGGGTGCCGGCGATCACAGTTCGGCAATCGTCTAGGAGTTTATTGACGATCGCGATGCCTTCCACGCCCTTGGGTAAACCGAACACAACCATGATATTCGGAGCAAATCGGCTGCGGGTAAAATTAGAGAGCCCCATTGCCTCCCCACCTGCACGAAGAGCCGCAGAGAGCCGTCGATAACGGCCCAAAACGAAAGGCACGACCTTTTCATGGATAGCGGCCAAAACTTCATGGAGCCAGAACACCAGTGCCACCGCCGGCGTGATTGGTGTCTTCGCGTTCTCCAGAAACTTACGTGCCTTTCAGAAATCTCAGTAAAAGTGCGCCGTCGCGAGGTTCACGCCATGCGTAAGCCAGGAAGCCAATAAATATTCGATGATGACCGGATTGGCGGCGGCGGGTATGGGCGTTTGCGTGCTGCCGGCCGCTCAGTACGCGTTCGTTCCGATAGCGCCCGGGTACGCCCGTCGGCGGGCCCCGAAACGCAAACCACGACATGATTGGCGCGCCGCCGTCACCAACGGGATGCGAAGTCAGACTGGTTCATCCGTCATTTTGAAAATATCAGACTACAGGAATAACGGATACCTTCATGGCGCAATACAGTGCCTAGCATCATCCTTATTCGGCACGGCCGGCTTGAATACTTGGAAACGCTCGTTAGTCACCTTGCCTCATTCCATGCAGTGACACACCTATACTATGCAATTGCCGGTCAACACCCACGGGTGTACGCACCCCGGGTTCAGCAAAAGAGCGCGAGACATGAGCGACAGAAAGAAATTCTCCCTTGGCGATTTCGAGGTCGACATGTTGTTATCCGGCGACACTCGTAAGAATAGAGCAGAATTGCTTTCCCGCGACGCTGACCAAAGCGACCATCGAAGCAATTTGGAAATTCTGGCGGCGAAAGCCGAACAATGTTCTGGTACCGGGGCACGACCTGCCGATGGTTTTGGACGATGGAGTTCCGAGATGCCTCTGCGAACGCGAGGCGAGCATTCGAGCTCTGGTATGCGGAAGACTTTAAACAAACAACGGTGATTTCGCTCGTGCCTAAAATGCACGGCGCAAAAGCCGCCGCCGAGTAACACAGAAGGAGGGTGACGTATGGCAATAACCGATAAGCTGCTGGTCGAAAAAGCCGATGGGATCGGCACATTGACCCTCAACCAGCCGAGCAAACGCAACGCGATCAGTTTCGAGATGTGGCGGGACTTTCCGGAGGCGATGGCGGATCTCGAAAACGACCCCGACGTGCGGGTCATCGTGCTCACGGGTGCGGGTGACAAGGCATTTTCCGCTGGGGCTGACATTTCGGAGTTTGGCGAATATCGTAGCACGCCCGAACAGCGCGCGCTTTATCAGGATTACGAGCACGCCACCACATTATCACTGCGGGATTCCAAGAAATTCGTGATCGCGCGAATAGACGGCGTGTGTGTTGGTGGTGGCGCGGAAGTCGCCCTGGACTGTGATGTTCAAATCGCTTCGGATCGCTCTCGTTTCGCCATCACGCCCGCGCGCATCGGCCTCGGCTATCCAGTAACCGACGTCGCGCGTCTCGTCCAAAACCTAGGGCCCCGCAATGCGAAAGAAATTCTCGCGTCCGGTCGTTATTACTCAGCCGAAGAAGCGAAGGCAATTGGTTGGATCAACCATGTCGTACCAGCGGCGGAGCTTGATGCATTTGTTCACGAATACGCAATGGAAATCGCCGAAAATGCGCCGCTGTCCGTGACCGCCGCAAAAGTCACGGTGAACGAATTATTAAAGGCAGTAGAAGACCGCGACGTTGCGGCCTGTGAAGCAGCAGTCGAAGCCTGCTACCTGAGCAACGACTACGTCGAAGGCCAAAAAGCCTTCGGTGAAAAACGGCCTCCAAACTTCAAGGGTCAATGAGGCCCAATCGTAGTCTTTCTCGATCAATCTTTTAATATGGTCGCGAACCATCACCATACCGGCGCATCGCCATGATTGTCGATATCCGATAAGCTTCCGGGCTGTCTTTAGAGACCGTGTTGGTTATTATCCACACATGTCTAAACAGTCGAAAACAGTGGTCCTGACCGGTGCCAGCCGGGGGATTGGGCATGCCACAGTCATGCGGTTCTCGCAAGAAGGTTGGCGTATCATCACTTGTTCGCGCGACGCGGTGCCGGAGGCCTGCCAGCGCGATCCCAACTGGGCAATCCACATCCCGACCGACCTCGCCGACGAAAATTCCGTCAAAGCCTTCATCGAACAGGCAAATGATGTGATCGGCGATGCTCCGCTAAATGCGCTGGTAAATAACGCGGCCATCTCGCCGAAAACGCCATTCAAGGAACGCCTCGGATGCCTCAACGGAGATATCGACGGCTGGCGAAAGGTCTATGATCTCAACCTCTTTGCACCGATAATGTTGTGCCGCGGATTTGCCGCGGCACTCGGGCGCGGAGCAAAAGCGGAAGGTGCCTCCGTCGTCAACATCACATCCATAGCCGGTCATGCCATCCACCCTTTTGCCGGCTCGGCCTATTCCACCTCGAAATCCGCCCTGTCGGCCCTGACCCGCGAGTTGGCTGTCGAGTTCGCCGATCTTGGCGTGCGGGTGAACGCGGTAGCCCCCGGCGAAATCGAGACGGAGATGATCGGCGAGGAATACGAGCCTCTGATCAACCGCATACCGATGCATCGGATGGGGACGCCCGACGAGGTCGCCGGTTGCGTCTATCAGCTCTGTTCGCCCGATTTTGGCTACGTGACGGGGACCGAGATCTTCGTCACTGGCGGGCAGCACGTCTACTAATCTTCCCGCTCTAGATGGGTGAGATCGAACGGTACTTCGGCGGATGCTTGCTGAGCCGTCGCGCGGGACAGGCCGCCAGTGTCTCGATCAGGAATGACCGGGTGTCGCGTGGATCAATTACGGTATCGATGCCGAAATGCTCGGCCGCGCGAAGTGCTCCCAGTTGCCCCTTAAAAGTCTCGATGAGCTCCTGCCGTCGCCCGCCTGGGTCGTCAGCAGATTCATAGTCTCGTCGGTAGGCGACATCCACCGCACCTTCGACAGACATGGCGCAAATTTCGGCAGTCGGCCAAGCAATACACGCATCAGCATCGAAACTTCGCCCTCCCGCCATCGCAAAGTATCCGGCACCGTACCCCTTGCGCAAGACAATCGATATGCGCGGCACCGTTGCATGCGAGAGCTCATAAAATAAGCGCCCGC
>CAXGSZ010000095.1:0-7456 GCA_964012455.1 uncultured Alphaproteobacteria bacterium | reverse complement strand
GCAGGCTCGTATTTATCAGTTCTGTCAAAGTGAATGGAGAGGCATCCGACAATCCATTCAACTCAAGCAGCCCGGCCATGCCGCAGGACCCTTACGCCATCTCTAAGTTTGAGGCTGAACAAGTATTAGAACCATTGCGGAACGAGCTGGAGATCGTGATTTTTAGGCCGCCCCTGGTATATGGTCCGAATGTCAGAGGAAATTTCATCCGCCTCATCAAATTGGTTGACCGCGGCATTCCTCTGCCGCTCGCGAACGTAACGAATAGGCGGAGCTTTGTCGGGCTAAGCAATCTGGCAGACGCGATATGCTGGGGTGTTAAGGCGCAACCAGGCCTCTATTTTCCGTCCGATCGGCAAGATCAATCGACGGCCAACCTGATCCGAAAAATCGCCGAATCACTCAATAGACCGGCTCGGTTGTTTCAAATGCACCCGCGGCTCCTAGCCGTCGCCGGCTATCTCGCAGGGAACCGGAAAATCATTAATAGATTGACCGGCTCCCTCACCGTAGATGGTGACCTTCCGGGATGGTCGCCTCCAGAATCCATGGATGCAGAAATCGAGCGCACGGTTCACTGGTATACAGTTTCCAAGCGCGTATCGTCCTAGGCGAGCACTCTACAATTAGAGGGTTCGGCTCCACCCCCTTGTCACCTCCATGGCCCACCATTATGAAGTCGACGATGAGTCCGCTCCCCAGATTAAATCGCGCCCGCATCGCTTTCGCCCACGACACGGTCATGGCAGCGCTCTCGTTTCCACTGTCCATGTACCTGCGGCTTGGAGATTTCTTCTATTTTTATCTTGGCGAATATATCTTTGCCGCCAGTTTGGCGTTTGCGGCGATCTCTGCGCCTATTTTCCTCTATTCACGCATGTACAGAGGCATTTGGGCGTATGCCTCAATCGAAGACCTTGCAGCGATCACAAAGGGTGTGACGCTCTCAATTTTGATCTTTCTCCCTGCACTATTCCTCTTCACGCGCTTGGAGCAGTTGCCACGGTCGCTGCCTCTGATCCAATGGTTTATTTTGATGGCTCTCTTGGGAGGACCACGCTTCCTTTACCGTGTACTGAAAGACCGCCGCCTGGAGAACATTTTGAAGCGCTCGAACCACCAGAGGGTCCCCGTCATGCTGATTGGGGCAGGCGATGCGGCGGAACTCTTTATAAGGCAACACAACCGCGATCGGAACGCACCGTATTCCGTCGTTGCAATTCTGGATGACAAAGGCGGACGCGTAGGGCGGTCGATACACGGTGTGCCCATCGTCGCGGGTTTGGAGGAATTGAGCGATACGTTGGCAAGCGGCCGCCATGGCCAAATGCAAAAGCTCATTTTGACACATAACGATATGGAGGGTGCCGAGGTGCGGCGAATCTTCGACCTAGCTGAGGCTCACGGCTGCACCCTGTCTAGGTTGCCGCGCGTCACACAACTGCAAACCGGCCTCAAAGAAAAGATCGAAGCTCAACCAATCGCCGTTGAAGATCTGCTAGGCCGCCCACAAACTAAACTCGATCGAGAGGCGATGGGCGTACTAATCGCCGGGCAGAATGTCCTCGTAACTGGAGCTGGCGGCAGCATTGGCAGCGAATTAGTGCGACAAATCGCTGGATTTGCGCCCGCCTCAATAACATTGTTGGATAGCTCGGAATTCGGCTTATACGAGATTGATCGGGAATTGGAGCAAGCTAATCCAAAATTAACACGTTACGCTGTCCTCGGAGATGTCAGAGACCGCACAAGACTCTATCAGCTGGTCAAATCGCATGCCCCATCGCTTGTATTTCACGCCGCCGCATTAAAGCATGTACCGATGGTGGAGCAGAATCCCTTGGAAGGAATTCTGACAAACGTAATAGGGAGTCGGAACGTTGCAGACGCCTGTCTAGCTCACAAAGTACAAACGATGGTCCTGATCTCGACGGACAAAGCTGTTAACCCACCGAATATTATGGGGGCTACCAAGAGGTTCGCCGAGAGTTACTGCCAGGCACTCGACATCAAAGCCCAAAAAGAAAACGGCACACGATTTGTGACGGTCCGCTTTGGCAATGTTTTGGGATCTACAGGTTCCGTGGTCCCCCTCTTCCAAAAGCAATTGGCGTCGGGGGGTCCGCTCACGGTAACGCATCCTGAAGTGACCCGATATTTCATGACAACTCGCGAAGCGGTTGAATTGGTCCTTCAGGCATCCGCCGCCGGGCGCTCCAACAATGAAGACGTTGGCCGCATCAACGTGCTCGAGATGGGAGAACCCGTTCGTATCTTCGAACTCGCGGAGCAAATGATCCGCCTCGCCGGCATGCAACCTGATAAGGATATCGAGATACGAATTACTGGGCTGCGACCAGGCGAGAAATTGCATGAAGAGCTCCTTCACGAGTCCGAAGAGCTACTCCCGACCGGTAGTGCTGCAATCTTGTTGGCAGCACCTCGAACGAGCGATTTATCGACGCTGCGAGATGCACTCGACAAACTGGAGACCGCCGCGAGAAATCGTCAACGTGAAGAAGCATTGCAAATCCTGTGTACGATCGTTCCCGAATATACCGGACCAGGTACGACAAGCGCCGCGATCGTGTAACCCTTCTATCTATTCGAGCACAAACTCATGGCTAACATCCAAATTAAACGCGCCCTAATCTCCGTAACCGACAAAACTGGTCTCGTAGATTTTGCTCGTTATCTAAGCGAGAATGGCGTTGAGCTCTTATCCACCGGAGGTACCGCACAGATAATTAAAAATGACGGTATCGATGTTGTCGAAGTGTCTGATTTCACTGGCTCGCCTGAGATACTCGGCGGACGGGTGAAGACGTTGCATCCAAAGATCCACGGTGGAATTCTTGCAAGGCGCGACCACGACAAAGATCAGTCGGAAATGGCGGAGAACGATATCCGCGCGATCGATCTAATCGCGGTCAACCTTTACGCCTTCGAAGAAACGGTACGCGGCGGAAACGATTTCGGAACTTGCGTTGAGAATATCGATATTGGTGGCCCAGCGCTGATTCGCGCCGCCGCAAAGAACCATGAGTTCACGACTATCGTCATTGATCCACAGCAATACCAATCAATCATGGTCGTCATGGACGCGCACAAAGGTTGCACCTCCCCGGAATTGCGCCGAAGTCTAGCGGCCACCGCTTACGCAAGAACGGCCGCCTACGATGCCGCAATAGCAAACTGGTTCAGCGAGCAGATCGATGAGCCTTATCTAGAATTCTTTGCGATGGGTGGCCGCCTTCAACAAAAGCTGCGGTACGGTGAGAATCCCCATCAGACGGCTGCATTCTATACAACGCCAGAATTCCGCCCTGGTATCTCCACATCGGATCAAGTCCAGGGCAAGGGGCTTAGCTACAATAATCTCAACGATACTGACGCCGCTTACGAGTTGGTTGCCGAATTCGAGGGCCCTGCCTGCGCGATTATCAAGCACGCGAATCCGTGCGGAGTCGCCGTTGGAAGCCATCTCGAGGATGCGTTCAAGAAAGCGGTTGCTTGCGACCCGATAAGCGCATTCGGCGGAATCATCGCATTGAACCGTACGCTAGATACCGCCACGGTAGGCGCGCTCGGCGACCTTTTCGTCGAGGTAATCGTCGCTCCGGGAGCGGACGACGCAGCGATGGAGCTGCTTTCAAAACGCAAAAACCTGCGCCTTCTGCTAACCTGCGGACTACCCAATCCAACGGCGCAGGGCAAAACGATTAAACAGGTCGCCGGTGGTTTTCTCCTGCAAAGCCGAGACAACGGCAGAACCACGCGGGAGGACCTTAAAGTTGTCAGCAAACGCGCACCGACCGATGCGGAGATTGCCGATATGCTGTTTGCCTTTTCCGTCGGCAAGCACGTTAAGTCGAATACGATCGTTTATGCACGAGACCTAGCTACCGTAGGAATAGGTGCGGGCCAGATGAGTCGGGTCGACGCCGCCCATATCGCGGCACGAAAAGGCGAGGAACAAGCAGGTACAACACCATGTGTCGTTGCATCCGACGCTTTCTTTCCGTTCGCGGACGGATTGCTCGCCGCGGTCGAAGCGGGCGGCACGGCCGTGATTCAGCCAGGTGGCTCGATCCGAGATGACGAGGTCATCAAAGCGGCGGATGATGCTGGAATTGCCATGGTATTCACCGGCAAGAGACATTTCCGCCACTAGTATGATCGCCGTTGGGCATCCACGACGTTTGGTGATTCCCAGTCCGCCACAGCTAACATGGATACTGCTAATATTCTCTTATTGGTAAATCTCGATTGGCGAATTCATCGCCTTCTCTGAGCTGGCGGATGTGAAAATATCGCAATCTTAGATTGCAAATATGTTAATTTTATATTCAAATTTATTTATAAAATACTGAAGTTTATTTTACCATGACAAGGTATTACATGTTTTTTTTAAATATATCCTATTATTTATTGCACATTAAGGTGACGAATGGAATATTTTTAAACTTTATTTGCGTCGAGATAGACTCCTGTATTTTTAAATTCTCTGTACTACCTTAAGTGTCTGAAAAGGCTGACGCACATCGCGAGTACCAATATCTACCATGAAGCCCGCGCCCTTTAAATATCATCGTGCGTCGTCGCTGCCGGAGGCAACGACATTGCTGGCATCTCTCGACAACGTTCGCATATTGGCCGGCGGACAATCGCTGATGCCCATGATGAATATGCGCTACGTAATGGTCGACCACCTGATCGATCTGAATGGCGCCACTGATCTTGCTGGCATTCGGGTCGATGGGCGTAAGATCACAATCGGGGCTATGACACGTCAACGGGACATCCTCGAATCCACTGATGTCGCGCAACATGCGCCGACTATCATCGAAGCGTTGCGACAGGTCGGCCATATCCAAACGCGGAATCGAGGGACGATCGGCGGCAGTTTGTCCCATCTTGACCCTGCAGCCGAACTACCCGGCCTAATGACCTTACACGACGCATCGGTCACCTTGTCCAAACAAGGCGATCAGCGAACGGTCTCGATGGACGGATTCGCCATGGGATATATGACGCCGTGCACGGAGCCCGACGAAATACTCACGGAAGTGTGCTTTGATTTATGGCCGTCCGGTCACGGCTTTGACTTCCGCGAATTCGCACAGCGACATGGAGACTTCGCGATCGTCGGGGTCGCCACGCTACTGACATTAGATTCTAATAACCGCATCGATCGCATCGCCGCCGTCTTGATCGGCATAGACTACAAGCCGATTCGGCTAACGGAAATTGAAGAGACATTGACCGGACAGGTCGCGTCCGAGGAACTGTTTAGGGAGGCCGGAGAAGCCACCCGTAAACTCGATATGATGCAGGATGCGCTGATACCGGAAAGTTACCGCAAGCAGCTTGCCTCAGTCTTATTGAGACGGTCACTCATCTCCGCATCGGAAAGAGCGACGAGAGGTTGAAATGACTTTCGGAGACATACACGAATTATCCTTGACGGTTAACGGCGTTCAATATGACGAGACCATAGAGTCACGCTGGTCGCTTGCGGACTTTCTCCGTCATAAGCTTCGCTTAACGGGAACACATCTGGGCTGCGAGCACGGCGTTTGCGGCGCCTGCACCGTGCTACTCGATGGAAGGTCAGTTCGCGGCTGCCTGACTTTGGCGGTTCAGGCGAGCGGCAAATCTGTCGAGACGGTCGAAGGATTAGCACCGACCGAGACAGAACTGAGCGTGATGCAGCAGGCCTTCTGGGAGAACCACGGCCTGCAGTGCGGCTTCTGCACACCAGGTATTCTAATGACCCTGACCGAGTTTCTCCGCGATAAGCCGGACCCCTCCGAAATGGAGGTCCGTGAGGCGCTGTCGGGCAACATCTGTCGGTGCACGGGTTATCAAGGCATTGTCGCCGCCGCGATGGACGCCGCCGAAAAATTACGCAATAGCGGTCGGTGATCTCCTGATGACCACCCATCTCGTCGGGCAACGAGTCAAACGTCTGGAAGATCCCGACCTGCTCAGCGGACGCGGGCAATTCGTCGATGACTTAAACTTACCGGGAATGCTGCATGCCGCTTTCGTCCGCAGCCCGGTAGCACACGCACGAATCCAAAAAATTGATATCTCCCAAGCGGCCGCACTACCGGGCGTCCATATCGTATGGACGGCACGTGATCTTCCCGCAAACATGCAAAATCGCAGGCTGCTTCTGCAAGTTCCCAACCCAGCCATTCGCCATACGATCACACAAGAACCGTTGGCATCGAAAGAAATCTGTTTCGTCGGCGAACCCATCGCCGCGGTCGTCGCGGAAAGCCGGCACCTTGCCGAGGACGCCTGTGAGCGGATCAACGTTGAGTACGAACCACTGCCCGTATCCCCGGATTGCGAAACGGCCCTCAAACCCGGCGCGGCTGTGGCACACATGGAATTTCAAGACAACGTCGCGGCCCAGTTCACACTGGATTATGGCGACGTCAAGGCGGCATTTCGCGCCGCAGACCATGTTTTTCAAGATCACTACTTTCAGCATCGCGGCACCGCAAATCCCATGGAAGGCCGTGGCGTAGTGGCTGTATTCGACCCAATTTTCGACAATTTTACGGTCTGGTCCGCGACGCAATCGCCCTTCATCATCCGTCGCATGCTCGTCGACATGTTTGAGGTCGAGGAAAGCGAGATCCGGGTGGTCGCCCCCAAGGATGTCGGCGGGGGCTTCGGACCGAAGGGAATGTCGTATCCGGAAGAAGTCGTCGTACCGGCGTTAGCGCGAGAACTCGGTCGCCCGGTCAAATGGATTGAAGACCGGCGAGAGCATTTCCTGACGACGACCCAAGAGCGCGACCAACTGTGGGACGTATCCATCGCTGTCGACAATGCCGGAAAAATTCTTGGCCTGCGTGGCCACTTAGCTCACGACGCCGGCGCCTATATTCCCTGGGGCATCATTACTCCCTACATCTCGACCACGACGATCGCCGGCCCTTATGTCGTGCCGGCATTCAAATTCGACACGACGGCCGTATTCACTAACAAGCCACCAACGACACCGCTGCGCGGGGCAGGACGGCCGCAAGCCGTGTTTGCTATGGAAAGGACACTAGATCTGGTTGCGCGGGAACTTGATATCGATCGCGCCGAAATTCGGTGTCGGAACCTCATCCCGGCCGAAAAGATGCCCTACAAGATGGGTTTGATTTTCCGCGATGGCGCGCCGGTAATTTACGACAGTGGAGACTATCCAAAATGTCAGGCAATGGCGGTTGAAAAGGCGCGCTACAATGACTTCCCGGCGCGCCAGAAAGAAGCCCGCGAGGACGGTCGATACATCGGAATCGGAATCGCAAATGCGGTTGAAGGCACCGGGCTCGGCCCGTTCGAAGGTGCAAGCATCAAGATCGCCCCATCCGGCCGCGTCGTATTGCAAACTGGCGCCGCACCTCAAGGGCAAGCACACCATACGACATTAGCCCAGCTATGCGCC
>CAXGSZ010000094.1:0-7490 GCA_964012455.1 uncultured Alphaproteobacteria bacterium | reverse complement strand
CTCGATCCGACGTCGAGTTCACTGCAATTAATTCACGATCAAGTCCGCTCGAACCCGCGCCGAGTGGTGTTCGCGGAAGGCGAGGACGATCGAGTGATTCGCGCCGCAGTCCAGTTCAAGAATGCGGGCTACGGCGAGCCAATCCTGATCGGCCGCGAGGACGAAGTGCGGCGCACCATGGAGAAACTCGGCTTTGGCAATGCTTCGCTTGAGGTCCACAACGCCCGCCTGAGCGAGCGCAATCAGACCTATACCGATTTTCTCTACAATCGGCTCCAGCGCGAAGGCTTCCTCGCGCGCGACTGTCAGCGTCTGGTGAATCAAGACCGCAATGTCTTCGGCGCGTGCATGGTGGAGAACGGCGATGCAGACGCCATGATTACCGGCGTCACCCGGGTCTTTAGCGTCGCCTTCAATGAAATCCGCCGAGTGGTCGATCCGCTGCCAGGTAAACGCCTGATGGGCATTTCGCTCGTTGTTGGATCGGATCGTTCGCTATTTATCGCAGATACGCGGATCCACGAGGTGCCGACCGCCGAGGAGCTCGCAGACATTGCTGTCGAAGCCGCGCAATACGCACGCAAGTTCGGCCACGAACCCCGCGTCGCCCTGCTGTCCTACTCGAATTTTGGCCAACCGAGCCGACCGCATATGGAACGCATCCGCGACGCCGTCTCGACCTTGGAATCACGAAATGTAGATTTCGAGTTTGATGGCGACATGCAAGCAAGTGTCGCGCTCAATTACGAGCTCATGCAGGACGTCTTCCCGTTCTGCCGCCTTTCCAGCGCAGCGAATGTTCTGGTCATGCCCGCGCTGCATAGCGCGAGCATCAGTTCGAACCTATTGGGTTCGGTAGGCGGTGCTACGGTTATCGGCCCAATTCTCGTAGGCCTTTCAAAACCGATTCAGGTCGTCCCACTCGGCTCGTCGGTCAATGACCTAGTCAACATCGCGGCCTTCGCGGCGCATGACGCCATCGTTTCGGACGCGCAGAAGGGCCTACCAGGCGTCTAAAGCTTGTCGAGCTCACCCGCAACGGCGCCGGTGATCTCAGCGCCGAAGCAGCAGAAGACGACCTGTTCGATTTCCTGGGAGGCCGCGAGAAACGCGGCGACCGTGCCCACGGCGATTTCAGCGGCACGCGGCACCGGGAACCGGTAGACGCCGGTCGATATTGCCGGAAAGGCGAGGGTTTGCACGCCATTCTCGACCGCAACTTCAAGCGACCGCCGATAACAGCGTGCCAGCAGCGCGTCTTCATTTGCACCACCACCTTGCCAAATCGGCCCCACCGTGTGGATCACGTAGCGTGCCGGCAGGTTGTAGCCGCCCGTAATCTTCGCGTCGCCGGTCGGGCAGCCGCCAAGCGTTCGACATTCGACCAGCAAGTCAGGTCCGGCCGCCCGGTGGATCGCGCCGTCGACACCACCGCCCCCAAGCAAGGATTCATTCGCCGCATTAACGATGGCATCCAGCGCCAGGCCCGTAATGTCCCCCTCGACAATTTCCATATTCATCGTTCTCTCGCCTCAACATCTGCTGTGCCGTAGCGCCGCATCAACAACCATATCAAATAGAGGCCGGGAAGCGCAGCAATGGTCGTCAGCACGAAAAACGACACCCAGTCCATGCGGTCTGCCATCCACCCCGACGACCCGGAAAGAAGCGTCCGTACCCCGCCAAAGACGGATGTCAGCAGGGCGTACTGGGTGGCTGTATAGGCCCGGTTACAGAGACTGGAGAGATAGGCGACAAAGGCGGCGGCCCCCATGCCGGTCGCGATGTTCTCGGACGCGACCGTTATCCCGAGGGCGAACACGTCGTGCCCCGCCCACGCCTGATAGACGAACACCAGATTGGTGAGCGCCTGGAGAAAGCCGCACAGCAGCAAGCTCCGCATGATGCCCCATCCGGCGACGAGGATCCCGCCGAGCACACCGCCTAGGGTGAGGGCGGCAAATCCGACGGCCTTCTTAACGCCGGCAATCTCCGGAAGGGTGAAGCCCAACTCAATGAAAAAAGGCGTCTGCATCGCCGACAAGACCGCGTCGCCCAGCTTGTAGAAGACGATCACGCCGAAAATGAGCAGCCAGCCCGGCCGCGAAAAAAAATCAGCCAGGGGCGCGATCACGGACGCCCTAAACTCCGCACCGACCGAACCCGTCCCAGTGTCCGCTGCGGCATTCAGCGGTTCCGGGCAGAACAGGATGGCGACCACGCCGATACATGCGAAGGCAGCCATGATAATGAATGCCGCCGCCCAGCCATATGCCGAAGCGACGATGAGACCCAAGGCGGCCACTCCGACCTGCCCAATGCGGTACCCGAACACAATTGTGGCCGCTCCGGCACCGAGTTGTCTTTCCTCCAATGCTTCCACGCGATAGGCGTCGATCACGATGTCCTGGCTGGCGGAAAAAAAGGCAATGGCGAGGGTAATCATGGCAGCGAGCTGGATATCACGCGCAAAGTCGACCGTGCTCAGCGCACCGATGGCGCATAAGAGGGCAACCTGCGTCGCGACAATCCAACCGCGTCGACGGCCCAACAGCCCCGTCAGTCCGGGAAGCCGCACCCTTTCAAAAACCGGGGCCCAGAGAAACTTGAACGCGTAGGGCATGCCGAGGAGACCAAAATACCCGATTGTCTCCTTCGAAATTCCATTCAGCTTCAGGATAGCGGATAGGGGATCGCCCAGGACACCCAGCGGAAATCCGCTGGAAATTCCGAGAAACGTGATAATGAGAACACGCCGGTCGCGATAAACCGCCGCGGCCGTGATCCAAACGGCGATCCGTTCGGACAGAGCGGACATCCCGGAACCCCTAACCGAGTTCGCGCTCGACCAATTCCTTGAGGTTGGTCTCCGGCCGCGCCCCGACATGACTTATGACTTCCGTCGCGGTGAGGGTCGCAATCTGGCCGCAACGCTTGAGATCCATCCCCTGGGTATACCCGTAAAGGAAACCGGCGGCATACTGATCCCCGGCGCCGGTTGTATCGACCACGCTTTCTAGCGGAAGCGGATCAATGATATGGACTTCGTCGCCGGACAGGATGACGGAGCCTTTATTGCCCCGAGTCAGGCAGGCGATTTCGCAATGGCCCCGCACGTGCTGCAACGCGGCGTCGAAATCATCGACCTGATAGAGAGATTTGATCTCCTCCTCGTTGCCAAAAAGAATATCGGTATGATCCGCGACCAACATCTGGAATGCGTGGCGATGCCGATCGACGCAGAACGGGTCAGACAGGGTAATCGATACCTTATGTCCGGCGTCGTGAGCAGCGTCCGCCGCCTCGACAAACGCGGCTTGCGCACCCGGCGGGTCAAAGAGATAGCCCTCCATATAGACGACCTTGGCGGATTGGATCGTCTCCTTGCCAATATCGACGGGCGTGAGATGCGACGCCGCGCCGAGATTGGTGCACATGGTGCGCTGCGCATCGGGCGTGATCAGAACGAGACAGGACCCGGTTGCAGGGCCTTCGCTCGCCGCAGGAGTCACAAACTCAACCCCGATCGATTGCATGTCGTGACGAAACACCGTGCCGAGCTGGTCGTCTCGGACCTTCCCGATGAAGGCGCCCTTTCCGCCCAACGAAGCAAATCCCGCCATGGTATTCCCACAAGAGCCGCCCGAGACCTCCTGCGCTGGTGGCATTTCCTTATGGATCGCCGCGGACCGCTCGTTGTCGACCAAGGTCATTGCGCCCTTGTCCAGCGCGTGCGCCTCAAGGAACGTATCCTCGACCGGTGCCAGCACATCCACCAATGCGTTCCCGATCCCCACCAGATGGTACTCGGTCATATCGACCCCCATTCGGAATTCCATTTTTGCCGCCCGATCGGTCGGCCCGCGAAAGTATAGCCGTCATCGGGTGTCCGACAAGGCGCGCTTCTTGCACGTCACTTTTGCGCCAGTTACATCCTCGCTGGGGGCCTATCCAAGGGATTTTCTATGCTCGGTTACCTCTCCAAAGCCATCTCGCAACTCGGCGATCCGGTGTTGCGCCGCGTCGCTCTGATCGGAATCGGCGGATCCATGGTTGTTTTCGTCCTGTTGAACATGTTCATCTGGTGGATCTTCTCGAGCCAAGTCGACTTGGCGTCCCTAGACCTGTGGGGCTGGTTTGAAGACCTGTTGAAATGGGTTGCCGGGGTCGGCGTCGGCGTCAGCCTGCTTGTGGTTTCTTCCATTCTTTTCCCGGGGGTCGCCACGATTTTCGTCGGGTTCTTTCTCGAAGAAGTCGTCACTGCGGTCGAAGCGAAGTACTACCCGAACGAGCCGCAGCCCCGCGCACAGCCCGTTGGAGAGGTCATTGCGTCGACGGTTAAATTCGCCCTCGCCGTAGTCATCCTCAATCTGCTGTGTCTGCCTCTCTATCTGATCCTAATGTTCGTGCCGCCCTTCAACCTTGTGCTTTATTACCTGCTGAACGGATATCTCGTCAGCCGTGAATACTTTGAACTTGTCGCCCTGCGGCGGATGGACCCAATGGCGGCACGAGCCATGCGGCAGCGCAGCCGGGGTAAGGTGCTGTTGGCAGGAATCCTGCTGACCTTCCTTCTAACCATCCCGATCATCAATTTCCTTACACCGGTCATCGCCACCGCGTTCATGGTCCACGTCTTCCACGGCCTGCCCGGGCGCCCGAATGTTATTCACAATAAGCCGTAACACCAAATTTTCCGCCTGTGTGTTCCCGCCGCTTCGTGTAATCTAGCCGCAAGTTCGGAATTCTTCTTTAGGAGCTGACATGGCCGACGACAAAGCTATACCTTCGTTTCCCAGCGACTTCAGCAAGCGTGTGGTCAATATCCCCGGGCCCGCCCGGCCCGAACGCCTTTCCGGCGGCCCCGGTGACAGCCGGCGACTGATCGTCGGACGGGAAATCTGCCTTTCTGGCGAAATTACGGCCTGCAACACTCTTGTCGTCGAAGGTCGTGTCGAGGCCACTTTGAACGAGAGCCACCGCATCGAAATTGCCGAAAGCGGCTACTTCAAAGGCAAGGTCGATATTGCGGTCGCCGAAATCAAAGGCCATTTCGAGGGTGAACTCATCGCGCGGGAGCGATTGATCATTCGCAAGAGCGGCCGCGTTACCGGCAAGGTTGCCTGCACTGAGATCGAGATCGAGCGCGGTGGCCAGATTTCCGGCGATATAGAACTGATCGACACCGAGGTGTCCGAAGGCGACCAGAAGGACGATGCCGCGGATGCGGCCAACTAGCGGGGCCGTCTTTCTGTGTCTACTTGCTGCATGCGCTCGTAATGGCGACACCGCGGCCATACCAGATACGCCTGAGAACCCACCGAAAGCCGTTATAGAAAGCGTCGCGCTGGCGCCAGCAACCGGGTCGCCCGTCGAAAAACCGGAGGAGCCGAATTTTGAGGGCGACCCGGAACAATTGATCGGACTGGCCCCGAACGCCGTGTCCGCACGCCTTGGGCCACCAAGCTTCGTCCGACGCGATGGCAGCTCGGAAATCTGGCAGTACCCAGCAAAAGCCTGCATCCTTGATGTCTTCCTTTACCGCGAGGGCGAAACCTTTAAGGTCGACTATGTCGAGTTGCGCGGACGCGGTGCCGCCACGCTCTCCCGGCGCGACTGCTTTATCGAGATGATCCGGAAACAGCTCAAGTCCAAGAGCAGATAAGACCGCTATAGCGCTTTGCCGGGCGCCAGACCAGTTCGATTCCCAATCCGGAATATTTGCGCGTCGCCGGCGACGGTCGGCTCGCCAAAGGCAATATTCAACACAACCTTTGCCGTCTTTCGGCCTACGCCCGGCAAGGCTTCCAGCGCTTCGCGATCACGCGGCACATCGCTGTCATGATGTGCGATTAGTAACTTGCTTAGCGCAATAACGTTCTTTGCCTTCGTGTTGAACAAACCAGTTGTCTTGATGTAGTTGCGGACCTTCGCTTCAACGAGCGCAACCATCTTTTCCGGCGTGTCCACCACCTTGAAGAGCGGTCCCGTCGCTTTGTTCACACCGAAATCCCTGGCCTGTGCCGAGAGCAGGACCGCGACCAGCAACGTATAGGGATTTACGTAATCCAGTTCGCCTTTGAGCTCGTGCATCTGCTCCCGAAGGTGTCGATAGAACTCTTTGAGATCGGTTTTTTTCATGTCACCAAACTAAGGGCTGCCGTCCCACGCGCCAAACACTGCTCGACGGTGGACAAGACAGTTTCAATCCTCTTATGATTGTTTCATGTCGACCTTAGCGCATCCGCGTCCTCGCACCCCTGGCCGGGTATTCTTTGACGCGATCTTGCATCCACACCGCAGTCTGAGGCCGGGCGGCTTTCACCTGCTGATTATCATGACAGCCATCTTTATGTTCGGCACCGGACTGATTTCAATGTTCCTGGGAGCATGGCCAGTCCTCGGATTCTACGGTGTCGAATTCCTGCTTCTCTATTTCATGTTCCGGCTCAATTACCGGGCCGCCCGTGGGTACGAGCATGTGCGGCTGAGCGACAGCAGTTTCGAGGTGCGACGGGTAAATCCGAAAGGCGGCGAAACGGCTTTTCATTTTGAGCCGACCTGGCTACAGGTGCATATCGACAATCCACCAGAACATCACAGCCAGCTCACGGTGGGCAGTCATGGAAAGCGACTAATAATCGGTGCATTCCTGACTCCTAACGAACGGCTGGAAGTCGCGGAAGCATTGCGCGATGCACTGCATCTGCGTCGCAGCTCTCCCCCAGGCGCGACGCCCTGAGGCATTACCCTAGTCGTCAAAGCCAAGCACGTGCCGCATATTGTAAAGGCCGGGCCGTTGCGTTCGCGTCCATAGTGCCGCGCGGACAGCACCGACCGCAAACACCTGGCGGCTGGACGCTTTGTGCCCGAGGGTCATGCGCTCACCTTCAGCGGCGAAAATGATCTCATGATCGCCGGCCACATCGCCGCCCCTGAGGGTTGCGAAGCCGATATCGCCCGGCAGACGGGGCCCCGTATGACCATCTCGCACTACCTGTTTAACATCGGCCAGCTTAACACCACGGCCTCGCGCAAGTGCGTCTCCAAGCGCCAGGGCCGTGCCGGATGGTGCATCGATCTTGTGCCGGTGATGCATTTCCAGAACTTCAATATCGTAGTTGTCGCCAAGCATTCGGGCCGCCAGTTCGGCGAGCGCGGCCAAAAGAGTAACACCAATACTGGTGTTCGCCGCACGCACGACCGGAACATGCCGCGCCGCCTTCACGATTTCTTCTTCCTGCTCCGGCGAAAGCCCCGTTGTGCCGACAATCAATGCCGCCCCAGCCTGCGCCGAAAGACGTGCCGCATCCACTGCAACATTCGGAAGAGTGAAATCGATCACCACATCGACGCCGGCGATCATCGATGCCACATCGTCGCTCACAGCAACGCCGAGATTCGGCAAGCCCGCGATCCCGCCAGCATCGCGTCCGACCACTTCGCTGCCTGGTCGCGCGGTCACACCGGCTACAACGCAGCCCTCCGTC
>CAXGSZ010000093.1:0-7524 GCA_964012455.1 uncultured Alphaproteobacteria bacterium | reverse complement strand
GCGGGACGCGTGTATTGGGGATACTCGAGCAACCCCGCTTGAAAACTTTCTTCTGCCAGTGATTCCGGCGCACCCAGAACACCGGGCAAGAGACGCACACTGGCATCGATCAGCGCCATCGCCGCCCCTTCACCGCCGGAGAGTACAAAATCGCCGAGGCTCACCTCTTGCATTCCACGCGCTTCAATGACTCGCGCGTCGAGCCCTTCGTAGCGCCCACACAACAAAACGACGCCGTCACCATCCCCCAATTGCTGAACCAGTTCCTGATCGAGCCGACGCCCCCGGGGCGACAGGTAAATCTCCGGTCGTCCGGCCGCATCCGCAGCGTCAAGCGCTGAATCGACCACATCGGCGCGCATCACCATCCCGGGACCGCCGCCGAAAGGTGCATCATCCACACTCCGATGCCGATCGTACGCATACTCGCGAATGTCGCGAACCTCGAGAGACCACTTACCATCAGCCAGTGCGGCTCCCGGCAGCGAATGGCCTAACAAGCCAGGAAACATGTCCGGAAACAGCGTCAATACGGTGGCGCTCCAAGCGCTCATCAGGCCGCCCCTTCATCTTCGCCGCGCACAGATACAGCTGATTCGGAATCACCGAACATGTCCGGCGGATCGACGACCAGTCGGCCTTTCTCAAGATCGATTTCCGGCACCACCGCGCGCGTGAACGGCAGGATTACGTCACCACCTCCCGCCAGTTTGAATTCGATCATATCGCCGGCGCCAAAATTGTGGAGTGCCTTGACGGTACCATACGCACTGCCATCCGGCCGGACAGCGGCTAGCCCTACCAGGTCGGCATTGTAGAACTCGTCCTCATCCTCCGGCTCCGGCAAGGTATCACGATAGATGAAGAGCTCAGTGCCCCGCAGTGTTTCCGCCGCATTGCGGTCGCATACACCGTCGACGCGAGCCAACAGGACCCCCTTGGTATGACCGACGAATTCGAGGCGATATTCGCGCTCGCCGTCGGCGTCCACCAAAGGTGCGTAGCGGGTGATATCTCTGGGTTCCACGGTGAAGCTTTTTACTCGGACTTGACCACGCACGCCATGCGGCACGGTGATCACCCCGACACATAGCTTGTGGTTTAACATTTCTATCGCCTCGTTCAGCACGTTGACGCCTTAGCCTTCTTCCTTGGTATTTTCTTCAGCTGCAGCCTCTTCCTCGGCAGGCACGCCCTCCTCCACGACAGTTTCCTCAGCGGGCGCCTCCTCAGTCGGTGCGTCCCCCGCTGCATCCGCCGGCTCGGGTTCAGCCACTTCAGTTTCTGCTGAAGCCGCCTTCTCTGCGGCCTCCTTCATGCGCTCCTGCGCCTTCGCCTTGGGTTGGTTCTTCTTGGTCTGCTCGGGGATAGCCGGCAAGGCGATGATTTCCGCACCGCCAAGGAACCGGGCGACACGGTCGGAAGGACGCGCGCCAACGGACAACCAGTGCTGAATACGCTCGGTCTTCAGCTCAACCCGGTCCGGGTGTTCCTTCGGCAGCATCGGATTGTAGGTCCCGACCCGCTCGATGAACCGCCCGTCCCGGGGCATCCGGGAGTCGGCAACAACAATGCGGTAGAAGGGACGCTTTTTAGCGCCCCCGCGCGCTAGTCTGATTTTCAACGACATATTGTCTTTTCTCCAACCTAGTTGACTGTGTTAGCTATTGTGAAGATGTGGCCTAGCCGAAGCCGGGAGGCATTCCGGGAAGCCCATGGCGCATCAGCCCCTTGTTCCCCATCTTGCCAAACTTCTTCATCATCTTGTTCATCATCTGGAACTGCTTGAGCAGCTTGTTGACGTCCTGCACCGATGTCCCTGAGCCGGATGCAATGCGTCGCTTGCGCGACGCCTGAATTACTTTCGGGCTCTGGCGCTCATCCGCTGTCATTGAGGAAAGGATCGCGCGCTGGCGGCGGATCATGCCCTCGTCGATATTGGCTTCGGCCATCTGGCGCTGTGCCTTGGCCACGCCCGGCAACATACCCATTAGCCCGCCGAGCCCACCCATCTTCTGCAATTGATCAAGCTGGTCGGCGAGATCGTTGAGATCCATCTCGCCCTTTTTAAGTTTCTTTGCGAGCTTCTCGGCCTGCTCCGCCTCGACCGTTTCCGACACCTTCTCAACAAGGCTGACAACATCCCCCATTCCGAGGATACGGTTAGCGATCCGCTCTGGGTGAAAATCCTCGAACTCGTCGAGTTTCTCACCGACACCGATCATCTTAATCGGGCAACCGGTCACCGCGCGCATGGACAGCGCAGCGCCGCCGCGTGCGTCGCCGTCGACACGGGTCAAAACAATTCCGGTAAGGCCCACACGCTCGTTGAAGCTGCTCGCAACGGTGACGGCGTCCTGGCCGGTCATTGCGTCCGCAACCAGCAGAATTTCATGCGGCTCGGCAACCGAACGGACCGCTGCAACTTCATCCATCAACATTTCGTCGACATGAAGGCGCCCTGCTGTATCCAGAATTACCACGTCATAACCGCCGAGGCGTCCGGCCTGAATCGCCCGGGTGGCGATGTCGACCGGTTGCTGGCCGTCGACGATCGGCAGGGTAGCCAATTCAGCTTGCTCGCCAAGCACCGCCAATTGTTGCTGAGCGGCAGGCCGGTATAAGTCCAGCGACGCCATCAGGACCTTCTTCTTATCGCGGGTCTTCAGACGGAGACCAAGCTTTGCCGCTGTCGTGGTCTTACCGGAGCCTTGCAGGCCGACCAGCAAGATCGGAACGGGCGCCGCCGCCGCAAGGCTGACACCCGCGGCACTGTCGTCGCCCAGCATACCCACCAGTTCATCGTGGACAATCTTGACCACCATCTGGCCAGGAGTAACCGAACGCAGCACTTCACGCCCAAGCGTTGCCGGCTTCACCTTGGCGATGAAATCGCGGACAACCGGCAAAGCCACATCGGCTTCAAGCATCGCCACGCGAATCTCGCGGATGGCAGCGTCGACATCCTGCTCCTTCAGGACACCGCGACGTGTGAGGCCGTCGAATATGCCTCCCAATCTTTCGCTCAACGAATCAAACATTGCCGCCCCGCAACGGAAAATTATTTAAAACGACAAACGCGCCAGTGCGCGAAAACTCGCGGACTGACGGAGCCCCTCAGGACCGGAATAACGAAGTTCCCTCGAAATTCGCGGCGCTTTTAGACCCGCCGCTTACCCAAGTCAAGCACGGCATGGCAATTACGCGCGTAAAATAGTAACAAATTGCTGGCTGCCGATTTTTTCCGAACTCGCTCCTCTGGCATCATAATAAAAACAAGCTAACAAGAATAGTTTAAAGATTTCGCATTGGCGCCTAGTAAAGAGAAATTCCTAATGGCTCGAAACGTCACGCGGAAACAGGATCCATTCGACTACCATGTAGGACAGCAAATCCGTTCCCGATGACGTGAATTAAGCCTTAGCCAGACGATTCTCGGAAACGAGATCGGAGGCCGCTTCAACTAGGTACAGAAATACGTGAACGGAGCCAACCGGATTGGTGCGAGCAGGCTCTATGAGATATCGCAGGCATTGCAGACGGAAGCTGAAACGTTCTTTCAAGGCGCGCCGAAAAATGTCAAATCCAAAAACTGGCCGCCCCCTCCGATGATCCTATCGCAATCGGAAGCGACCGCAAATGTGAGAAACTGGGCGAAGCCTATTACGCAATCCCCGACCGCCAGCTACGGCTGATTTTCCTCGGCCTGCTCCGTGCGCTCTCGGGCAAAGACAGGGCGGATTGACCCCGCCGTCCGGCAAAGCGGTGGACACCGTGGGCCACCTCGCCATATAAGGCATCTCAAAGAGAGCAACCCGAGGATGCGCAAGCGCGTTTACAGGCTGACCTGAGATGCCGACGATACCATTCACTAAGATGCACGGCGCGGGCAACGACTTCGTCGTGATCGACCGCAGAGACGTAAGCGATCCGCTTCCGGAAAGGCTGCTTGCATCGATCGCGGACCGGCATATGGGTGTCGGATGCGATCAAGTCGTCCTGATCGAGCCGCCGGCAAACGGCGCGGATATTCGGTTTCGCTTTCACAATGCGGATGGGTCGGAGGCCGGCGCCTGCGGAAACGGAACCCGATGCGCGGCCGCGATGGTCATGCGCGATCAAGAGCGACGTGATCTGTCAATCGAAACGATCACGGCGGTCCTGCAAGCGGACATGGAAGCTTCCGGCCGCGTGATCGTGGATATGGGACCGGCACGCACGGACTGGCACGAGGTACCATTGTCGAGAGACGTCGACACCTTGCATCTGCCTCTCGAAATGGATGGATTACCCCACCCTGTCGGCGTCGGGATGGGAAACCCGCATTGCGTTTTCATCGTCGAAGATGCCGAGGCAATTGATATCGAGCGCATCGGGCCTGCAGCAGAACATAACGCGTTGTTCCCCGATCGCACGAATGTCGAGTTCCTGACGCGCCTTGCTGATGGACGCTGGCGAATGCGGGTATGGGAACGCGGGGTCGGTGTCACACTGGCCTGCGGTAGCGGTGTTTGCGCGGCCGTAGTGGCCGCGAGCCGGCGCGGATTGCTTGATGCGCGGCAAGCGGAGTTCGTCGTTGATGGCGGCGTTCTGTCGGCAGCCTGGCACGAGAACGGCCATGTTTTTCTCGGCGGTCCGGTAGCGACCAGTTTCACTGGCCTCTACATAGAGGGCTGACTGTCATGGCCGTCGGTCCCGAAGTCGTAACGTTCGGCTGCCGCCTCAATGCATACGAATCAGAGGTCGTTCGCGATCATGCAACGGCTGCCGGCTGCACGGATGTCGTCATCGTCAATACCTGCGCAGTGACGGCGGAGGCCGAAAGACAGGCTCGTCAAGCGATCCGTAAGGCACGGCGCGAACGCCCCGGCGCGGAGATCGTCGTCACCGGATGCGCGGCGCAGATCGATCCCGACGCTTTCGCCGCAATGCCGGAAGTCGACCGAGTTCTCGGCAATATCGAGAAGATGCAGCGCGAAAGCTATGCGGCCGAGGTTCCGGTCATGGTCAACGACATCATGTCCGTGCGGGAAACCGCGGGCCACTTGCTGCACGGATTCGGCAACCGGGCACGTGCTTTCGTTCAGGTCCAGCAGGGCTGTGACCATCGCTGCACTTTCTGCATTATTCCCTTTGGCCGCGGCAACAGCCGTTCGGTGCCAATCGGCGAGATTGTGCGCCAAGTAGCGGAACTCACCGCGAATGGCCACGGCGAGATTGTCTTGAGCGGCGTCGACATCTCTTCTTACGGGGCCGACCTGCCCGGCCGCCCGAGCCTCGGCCAGATGGCTCGGCGCCTGCTCGCCCATGTTCCAGACCTTCGGCGATTGCGCATTTCCTCCATCGACTGCATCGAGATTGACGACGACCTGAAACGATTGACCGCGGAGGAGGAGCGGTTGATGCCGCACCTACACCTCTCACTGCAGTCGGGCGACGACACGATCCTGAAACGGATGAAGCGCCGCCACGGGCGTGCCGATGCCGTCGCGCTCTGCGAGGAACTCCGCCGCCTCCGCCCCGATATCGTCTTCGGCGCTGACCTAATCGCCGGCTTTCCGACGGAGACGGAGGACATGTTCGCGAATACCTTGGCCATGATCGAAGATTGCAATCTCACCTGGCTGCACGTGTTCCCTTACTCGGAACGGCCCGGAACACCCGCAACACGCATGCCGCAAGTCACCAAAGCCGAGCGAAAGGAGCGCGCCGCGCGTCTGCGCGAGGCAGGTAACCGCGCGGCAAACACGTATCTCGAAAGCCGGGTCGGCGGCCACGAAGAAATCTTGGCGGAAACGGGTCACAGCGGCCGGACCGCACAGTTTGCACCGGTTCAGTTCGAGCAAGCCGTCACATCAGGCAAGATTGTTAGCGGCCGGATAACGGCTGTTGACAATGAGATGTGCCTGACCGCCATACCCCTGGCTGGGCACGCGGTATGAGTGAATCAAGCTGGTTCGGACGCCTCAAGGCAGGACTGTCGAAATCGTCGACGCGCCTCGTCGACGGGATCGCCGGCGTCTTTACACGACGGAAGCTCGACGCGGAAGCAGTCGAAGAACTGGAAGATGTCCTGATTACCGCCGACCTTGGTCCAGCCGCTGCCGCACAGCTCGCCAGCGCGCTGGCCGAGCGGCGCATCGAACGGGACGTCGATGCGGACGAGGTACGCGGCCTGCTCGCTGACGATATCGCCGATATTCTGACGCCAGCGGCCGAAGGCCTGAATGTCGATAGTGGCAACCGACCGCACATTATCCTTGTTGTTGGCGTCAATGGGACCGGCAAGACGACAACCATCGGCAAACTAGCGCACCGCCTCGTAGCGGAAGGAAAATCTGTAATGCTGGCCGCAGGAGACACCTTCCGGGCAGCTGCGATCGAGCAACTCGGCATCTGGGGCGATCGAACCGGATGCCCTGTGGTTGCCAAGGAGAGCGGCAGCGACGCTTCCGGCCTCGTCTACGAAGCCATCGAGCGCGCCCGGTCGGCGGGGACCGATGTTTTACTCATCGATACCGCAGGCCGCTTGCATAACAAAGCGAACCTGATGGCGGAGCTGGAGAAGATCCAGCGCGTGATCAAGAAACTAGATGCCAAGGCGCCGCACGAAGTGCTGTTGATCCTCGATGCAACAACGGGACAGAACGCCCTCGCACAGGTCGAAAACTTCGGCGAAATGGTCTCAGTCACCGGTCTCGTCCTGACCAAGCTCGACGGGACCGCCAAAGGCGGTGTGCTGGTTGCGCTCGCCGAGCGCTTCCACCTGCCGGTGCGCGCGATCGGCGTCGGTGAAGGAATTGACGACCTGCGGCCGTTTTCCGCCCGCGACTTCGCACGCAATCTGATGGGATTTGACGTCGAGGACCCGACCGCTTAAGCCGCCTTCGCGAGGCCGCCCTAATATTTCATATTGGCAGTAATACCGTCGATATTCGCCTTGACGAACTCTAGCAGGTTCTCAGTTAGCCGGGCGCTCGCAACGGTGCAATTACACAGTGACTTACCGAACTCGGTGATTACCGGATAGCCAAACCGCCATCCTCGCCGCGCAGTTCGTGAGCGGTGATATTGAGCTTCTCCATCGCCAACTTCATCTGCTCCTCCGCCTTGCCGAAGCTGTCCTTCACATCTTCGTGCGCCTGCGCAAGGTCGGTGATCGATTCTTTTACCCAATCGGCGTAATCGTTGGACATCTCTGAAATCTGAGCCTTCACCGTCGGCTTTGAACTCGAAATCACCGCCAGAGCGTTTTCCTTCTATCGATTCGGCATTCGGAACAACCAGAAAGGCCGTTTATACTTGCGAAACTTTCCGGGATCCTTGCCCGAATAGACTATCTCGCAATCGGAATCCATGAGCTTGCGGCGCTCCTTCTCTACATAATCTTTACTGCGCCGCCGGTCCGGAGAATGCTCTAATCGGCGAATCCACCGCAGTGGCATATGGCCGTAAATACCGGGCATGAGCACGTCCGAGATTACGCAGTCAATACCTCCGTCGGCACCCTTCAAAGGACCTAAA
>CAXGSZ010000092.1:0-7601 GCA_964012455.1 uncultured Alphaproteobacteria bacterium | reverse complement strand
GTGCCTCGACCATGTCGCGGGCCGTATTCCGATCATCGTCACCTGCAGTCACTTCAGCACGCGGGTGGCGGTAGAGCGGGCACGACGCGCGGAAGCAGCCGGTGCGGCGATGATCATGATGATGCCGCCGTATCACGGCACCGCGCTCAGGGCGGATGAAGGCGGAATTCGCGAGCATTTCGAGCGCATCGCAGACGCGATCGAAATTCCAATCATGCTTCAAGATGCCCCTTTGAGCGGTGTTTCCTTGTCGGTCCGCTTCCTTGCCGAACTTGCGCAGGCCATCCCGCAACTGGCCTATTTCAAGATCGAGGTACCAGGTACCGCCGGGAAAATCCGGGCATTGATCGAAACTGCCGGCGCTGCGATCGAAGGCCCCCTCGATGGTGAAGAATCGATCACACTAATGGCCGATCTAGATGCCGGTGCGACAGGCAGCATGTCGAGCGCGCTGCTCCCAGAGTTTATCCGCCGTGTGATCGAGCTCCACAAGTTGGGCGACCGCAAGGCAGCCGCGGTGGAATACGCCCGTATTCTTCCGCTGATCAACTACGAAAACCGGCAATGCGGTCTGCGGGCCGCCAAGACGGTCATGAAAGAAGGCGGCGTTATTGCAAGCGACGCTGTCCGCCATCCGTTGGAACCCTTGCATCCTGAAACCCGGCGAGGTCTCCTGGAATTGGCGAGCGAATTGGACGTGATCGCATTGCGATGGGGGAACTGACAAGATGAACGAAGCAAATCCGGCAACCAGCTTACCAATCGAACCGATCCACGGCGACGCCGTCTGGCATGGCCGAGATATGGCCCAGCGGACGGATTGGATTCATCATCTGGAACACAGGGAGATTGGGGAACTAGAAACCGCGATTGCGCGCATCCGTGCGCAAGGGACAGACATTATCGATGTCTCAAAGGATGATTTCCCGCTCCCCTCTCTGGGCTCGGCGCTGACTAAAATCCGGCGGGACCTCATAGATGGGCGGGGCTTCGCGCTTATCCGTGGCATTCCCGTAGAGCGTTGGTCGCACGAAGATGTCGCTCTCGCGTTCTGGGGCATTGGCCGCTACCTCGGCGAAGCGATTATGCAGAACCGCAAGGGACATGTGCTCGGCCATGTCACCGATATTGGCGTCGATCCAACAAACCCAAGATTTCGGGGCTATCAATCGGCGGCGGATCTGATGCCGCATACCGACATCGCTTCCGACCTTGTCGCGCTGCTGTGCCTGCGTCCGGCGAAATCGGGAGGCCTCAGCATGATCGCAAGCGCTTCCGCTATCTTTAACGAGATATTGGAACGGCGGCCCAACCTTGCTCAGGTTTTGACGCAACCATTCTATATCGACCGGCGCGAAGAAGTCCCAGAAGGCAAGAAGCCCTATTACCAACTGCCGGTGTTCAATCCTTATCGCGGTAAAACAACGGTTTGCTACATCCGCCGCTTCGTTGAATCGGCACAGCGATTCGATGACGTCCCCACTCTATCGCAGGCGCAGTTGGAGGCCATGGACCTGATTGACGAGCTCGCGAAGAGCGACACGATACGCCTGGATATGGATTTCCAACCTGGAGACATACAGATCGTCAACAACCTGACAACGCTGCACTCGCGCACGGGCTACGAAGATTGGCCCAACCCGGAACAGCGACGTCATTTGTTGCGCCTCTGGTTCGCGGTCTCCGACGGATGGCCTCTGCCAAGCGCCTATTTCGAACGTTACGATGCCGATGAGCACGGACGTCCGCGCGGTGTGACGGTGCCGGGTGTCAGACCCGTAGCGTCGCTGGTACCGGTGTAGAAACCGGGCACTTTGGTAGCGTCAAACGGAGAGCCCAGAGACGAACCGGGCGATCTCATCATTCGTCTGCACTGGCTTTTCGATCATCGTGAAATGACCAGCCGGGATCGTGACGCTGCGCACATCGGTCAACCGCTCAGAAACGAGGTCCTGATACGGGCTTGTCTCATTCGCCGAAAGCATCTGTCGCTTACGCTCCAGGTTCATATATGTGCTTTGCAGGATCAGAACCGGCACATCAATTTCTTCCAGCGCAGGGTCAAGTTGTTCCGCATCCCATGCTATGAGGTTCCGGTAGAGCGGTTTGCCAATTTCTTCCAGCACGGCAAAGACGGATGCGAGAGCCACATCCTTCCAGTCTGGCTGTTCGTCGAAAAACATTCCCTCGAACAGCGCTTCGACAAAGGCGCGATAGCCGATATCCGTAATCTGCTTGTCGAACTTCTCCTGATCCGGCGACCGGTCCTGCCCTCCACGGCTGCCATCCACGAGGACGAGCCCACCGACACGCCCCTTCATCTGGCGACACGCCTCCATGATGACGCGACATCCCATCGAATGGCCGACAAGGACCGCATTACTCAGATCATGAGCTACGATCAAATCAGCGACATCCTGACCCATCTGCTCGATTGACATCTCCCCGTCGCCGAGCGGCGTCTTGCCGAGACCACGCAGATCACACGCCAGCACCGTATTGGTCGATTTGAAGCGATCGACCTGGCGGCGCCAATTATCGAGCTCACACAGGTAACCGTGGACAAAGACGATCGGCGGGTTACCGGCACCCTCGCGTATGTGGTTCATGACGGATTCGGGCATCTGTCGCTACCTCTCTGCTCAAACGCGAATGCGGCGCCGGACAAAATCCCGCACACAATCGTTCAACTCTGTGGCGGCCTCTATCATAGTGAAATGACCGATGCCGGGAAAACTCTCCGTCTCGGCGCCCTCGATACGATCGAGTGCCATTTGCTGATAAGGCGCCGTTTCCCCCGGGTTCAACGAACGACGCGCGAAACCGTCACGCGTCGTGCTTTGCAATACGAGAACCGGTACGGAGACACTGTCGAAGACCTTCTCGCACCGCTCAGCGTCCCAACTCAGTAGCGCGAGATAAGTCGGAATGGCCGTCTCCGGAGACAACACGGCCGCCCGCTCCGCCAACCGGTCGCGCAAATCGTCGTAAGCCGCATCGAAGAACATGCTTTTGAACATGATCCGGGATTGCTCGGCGAATCCCCGCTCAGCGATCAAGGCTTCGAATTGGCGCTTCGACGCCTCAAAATCGGTCGTGGCCCGCCCCGGATCGACCAGCACCAATCCAAGAACTCTTCCGCGCGCGGCGATCGAGACCTCCATAATCGGGCGGCACCCCATGGAATGGCCGAACAATACCGCACGTTCAACACCTTCCGCATCCATCAACTCAAGGACCGCTTCGCCGAAGCCAGCCATCGACGGCAGCTCTCCAAGGGCGGGAGAGTCGCCGAAACCGGGCAGGTCCAGCGAAATGCAATTGTGCGATCCAGAGAACGCGGCGACCTGGGCCGACCAGTCTTCGCGCGCGCACCCAAATCCATGCACGAAGACGAAGGTCGGCGCCCCCTGCCCCTCGCGATCGAACGCAAGCATCAGTCGCCCGTGAAGCTCTTGCCTTCGTCCGCGAGCTTCTTGAGATAGGGCGAAGGCGCCCAGCGATCGCCCAACTCATCGTGCCAGGCGGAAATCTGATCATAGACTGCCTTCACGCCGATCTGATCCGCCCAGAACATGACACCGCCGCGATAGCGCGGGAAGCCGAACCCGTTGAGCCACATCACATCGGCGTCTGTCGCTTTATAGGCGATACCTTCGTCGAGAATCTTGCAGATCTCGTTGATCGAGCTAAAGAGTATGCGACGCAGGATTTCCTCGTCGGTGAAGGACTTCGGCGTAATGCCCGCCTCTTCACGGTAGTCACTGATGACTTTCTCGACGACCTCTGACGGATATGGCGTGCGGTCACCCTCCTTGTAGTCGAACCATCCAGCGCGCGTCTTCTGGCCAAATCGGCCCATCTCGCAAATCGTATCAGGGATCGGCAACTTGCGTGCATCCGGATTGGCGGCATAGCGGCGTTTGCGGCCTTCCCAACCGATATCGTTACCCGCAAGATCAGCAACGGCGAAGGGCCCCATCGGGTACCCGAATTCATACATCACTTTGTCGACATCCTGCGGCAGGGCGCCGTCCTCGATCAGAAGGTTCATTTCGAGATTGAAGGGCACGCGGCTGCGGTTGGCGAGGAAGCCGTCGCAGTTTCCGCACACAACGCCAACCTTGGCGATCTGCTGCGCGAACCCCTGGCAGGAGGCCACAATTTTCTTCGAGGTTTTCTCGCCGCGAACGATCTCCAACAGCTTCATCACATTCGCCGGGCTGAAGAAGTGCGTGCCTATCACGCTTTCGGGCCGGTTCGTGGCCGCCGCGATCTCATCGATGTCGAGGGCCGAACTGTTCGTCGCCAGGATCGCCCCCTGTTTCATCGACTGGTCGAGCTGCTTGAAGACGGGAATCTTGACGTCCACGCGCTCAAACACGGCTTCGATGACCATGTCACAGTCGCCGAGGTCCGAATAGGACGTGACAGGCGTGATGCGCGCCATCCGCTCCTCGACCTGATCGGCCGTAATGGATCCGCGTTTGACCGAAACTTCATAGGTGTTGCGAATACGGTCCATGGCCTTTGAGAGGGCATCATCGTTCATCTCAAGGATACGTACCGGAAGCCCCGCATCAGCGCAGGTCATGGTGATGCCGCTTCCCATCGTACCGCCACCAATTACGGCAACGGTCGCCACCTTCGTGACAGGGGTGTCCTTCGGAATGTTGGGCACGTTGCGCGCTTGCCGTTCGGTAAAGAATGCGTAGCGGAGCGACTTCGCCTCGTCCGCCGCGACGAGTTCCTTGAAGAGTTCCCGTTCCTTCGCCAGACCCTCGTCGAAGGGCAGGTTAACCGCCGCTTCGACCCCTTCTATACAGGCATAGGGCGCTCTCTGGTTGCGCGCCTTCCGCGCGATCTTCTTGCGCATCGCATCGAAGATACCAGGATTGTCCTTCGCTTCCTGCAGCTTTGCGTCACTGTCCCGCACGCGCGGTAATGGGCGGACATCCGCCACTTTTTCCGCATAGGCGATCGCCGCATCGAAGAAACTGTCATCCGAATAGATATCGTCGAGAATGCCGAGATCCTTGCCAGCGCTCGATGGGTAATGCTCGCCGCCCACGATCATGTCGAGCGCGGCCTGGACCCCTGCGAGTCGGGGCACACGCTGCGTGCCGCCAGCACCCGGTATGATGCCGATCGCCACTTCCGGCTGGCCAATCTTGGCGGTCTCCGAAGCAATCCGGTAGTTGCACAACATCGCGGTCTCGAGGCCGCCGCCTAGCGCATAGCCCTGGATGGCGGCAACCACGGGCTTCGCGCTCATCTCCACCGTCTCGCGCCATTCGGTAGGCGTGGTATTGCCCTTTCCCATCTGCTTGATGTCCGCTCCGGCAATGAACTTTCCGCCCTGGCCGATCAGCACCATCGCTTTTACGTCCGGGTCCGCATTGCCCTTGGCGACGCATTCGGCCATACCTTCCGGGACCCCGGGGCTCAACGCGTTGACCGGCGGATTGTCGACGGTAATGACGCCGATGGCGCCGCGCTTCTCGAAACGAACGAGATCGGACATAATTCCACTCCCAAGGTGTTATCGCTGCTTCCGGCGGGGCCGGGTTTTCCAATTAGATAGCGCATGGCACCATACAGGACACGAGAAATCGGCGCGGTGTGGAGGGTTAACCAATGACGGAAGTTGCGGCAGCACAGGCGGCATCAGAACAGGCCTCGATTGATGGACCGCAGGTCTGGCTCGGACCTGATCAAGAAAAACGCCAGGACGAATGGCTCTACGAAATCTCGGCAGACGACGCTGAGGCACTGGCGTGCGCAACAGTCATCGCACAAGAAAGCGGCAAGGACATTCTTGACATCACCGCGGCGGACTTCCCGCTCGGATCTTTCGCGCCGAAACTCGCAGAGATTCGCGAGGAACTGCTGCGGGGACGCGGGTTCAAGCTCCTGCGAGGACTACCAATCGAGGGTCGCTCGATTCAGGAAATCGCGGTCGTGTACTGGGGCATCGGCACCCATCTGGGCCTCGCCGTCTCCCAGAACGCGAAAGGTCACGTTCTCGGCCACGTAAAGGATTTGGGCCACGACTATTCCGACCCGCTGGCCCGGGGCTACCAGACATCTGCACGCTTGCCCTACCACACGGATTATTCCGACCTCGTCGGATTGTTATGCCTCAAGACCGCCAAAAACGGCGGCCTGAGTTCGCTCGTCAGTTCCGGGGCCATCTATAACCGGGCCATTTCCGAGCGACCCGATCTGGCCAAAGCCTTGATGCAGCCGTTTTATCGGACACGGTGGGGCGAGGTCGGTAGCAACCGGCCACCCTGGATCGAGGTTCCAGCCTTCAACCCCTATGAAGGGGGCGTTAGCACAACCTACGTCCGCAGTGCCGTCCGAAAAGCGCAACTGATGCCCGAAGTGCCGCGCCTCTCACCGGAACAGGAAGCGGCGATGGATTATTTCGACGGCTTGGCGGAATCATCCGAATTCCATCTCGACATGCAGCTACTACCGGGCGACCTGCAATTCGTGAACAATCACTACATCCTGCACTCACGCACCGCCTATGAAGACCATACGGACTGGGCGGAAAAGCGACACTTGTTGCGACTTTGGCTGGCGTGCGACGACGGCCCCCCTTTTCCGCCCGGTATGACGGCGCATTTTCAGGGTCTCACCCTGAACGGCCGGCCGAACGGCATTCACCTTCCGGGGGTCCAGTTCTGCGCCCCGTTGGACGCGGAATAACAAGGCTCCCTAACCGCAGGAGCACACAATGCTGAGCTGAGACCGGAAGATAATTAAATCCTGTGCCAGGTTGGCCCGGGAACGTCGATGGGCGAACTATTCCGACGATTCTGGTTTCCGGCGATGATCCCGGAGGAACTACCAAAATTCGATTGCGATCCGGTACGCCTGCGCCTGCTTGGAGAGAACCTCATCGCCTTTCGCGACACAAACGGTCGGGTTGGCATCCGCGACGAAAAATGCCCATACCGCCGAGCATCAATGTATTTTGGACGCAACGAGGAGTACGGGTTGCGCTGCGTGTATCATGGCTGAAAGTTCGACGTTGATGGAAATTGCGTTGAAATGCCGAACGAACTGCCGGAAACCGACCTCAAGCACAAGGTCCGGATGAAAACGTATCCATCGGCGGATCAATCGCGATCATGGCGTGCGTCTCTGAGAGCTGTCGCACTTCGGCATGCTCCAAAACCCCGTGTGCGGCCATCTCGCGATGACATTCCGGCAGGTTATAGAACGGGATCGAAGGATAAAGATGATGCTCGATATGGTAGTTAACATTGTGCGGAAACATCCACCAATGCAGCCATCGGGGCGCAAAATTCGTACGAGATGCGAGAAGCGGCGATGCCTTGTCGGTAGGTGCGCCGTGCTCGCAAATGGCGCGATAACGCAGCAGCGGTTGCTGGATCGTCACCATCGGTAGGACCCAGAGAAGAATATACTCCAGCAAAAAACCGCTAAAACCGGCACAGATCGGTGCCGCCACATGAAACGCAACGACGGTCCACCGGTCCTGCCTTGCAGCCCGCCTGAGCTCCGGTGACGTGTCGTCGAGCGGCCGATTGACCGCCTCCGCGTCACCATTGATCGCCGGCGCCCCA
>CAXGSZ010000091.1:0-7638 GCA_964012455.1 uncultured Alphaproteobacteria bacterium | reverse complement strand
CAGGCGGCAATCCCGCCGATAAAGCCGCCGCCACCCACGGCTACAACCAGGGTATCGAAAACACCTTCCTGGGCCTCCAGCTCGCGCGCTGTCGTGCCCTGACCCGCAACGGCTTCCGGCTGGTCATAGGCGTGAACCACAAGGGCGCCGCTCTCCCGAACACGCGTTTCGCTCGCGGCCAGTGCTTCTGCGTAGGTTGCGCCTACGATATTCACATTCGCGCCGTAATCTCGCAGCCGTTGGACCTTCACCGAAGATGATATCTCTGGCACGAATATGTCTGCCTTGTGTCCGAGTATCTGCGCCGCATAAGCGACGGCAATGCCATGGTTTCCGCCAGAAGCCGCGATTACGCCGGCGGCGGGAACATCGTTGCTCAACAGCCTGTTGAACGCTCCCCGAGCCTTGAAGGACCCGGTATGCTGAAGGCACTCGAGCTTGAGGTAGACCGGTGACGGCACACCCAGGTCACCGGCATTCAATGCCATTGTTGGTGTGTGCCGAATATAGGGGGCGATCCGTCCAGACGCTTCTTCGATAGCGTCGTGGAATTCCTCCGGGCGCAGCATCAGCCGCCGTGGCGAATCACATACGTGAAGACGCCGTCTACCTCTGTATGCTCGACCATTTCGTGATCGGTGGTGTTGCAGAAGTGGGTAAAGTCTATCACCGATGCCGGATCGGTGGCTTCGACCGTCAGGATTTCACCCGATGGCATATTGCGCAGCGCGCGGCGCGTCTTGAGAACGGGCAGCGGGCAGGCGAGGCCTTTCGTGTCGAGAAATTCACCCATGGCAACCGGTTATTTAAGGTGTCCACCCCGACGGGAAAAGAGCCACGGCAAAATTATGCGTCCTCAGCCGCCTCGAGCAGCCCTTCCGCTTGCAGGACAGGAATGACGCCGCCGGCCTCCGCGATATCGAGCAATGCCTGAGGAACCGGCTTGCCGGAAGCCTCTCCGTCGCGCGAAAGACTGCGCACGGTGCCTGCCTGCCAATCCACTGCTATGCGCTCGCCGTCCGAGACAACCTGCGTCGCATCGGGGCACGGCAGAACGTGAATGCCGTAATTGACGCAATTGCGCAGACCGAGCCCGTTGAAGGATGCCGCGATGATGCCGGCGACCCCGAGCCGTGCGAAGACATTGCCGATGGGGCGTGCCGAGCCAAGTCCGAAATTTCGCCCCGCGACCACGATGTCGCCGGGCTGCATTTCGTCGACCCATCCCGGCCGATTAGCGGAGAAACAATATTTCACCTGTTCTTCCACCGGCATCAGGAATGCGGCACCCGGCAGAATCAGGTCGGTATTGATGTCGTCGCCGAAGATCCAGGCCGTTCCTTCCGATTGTAATGCCATGGTCTAAAGCTCCCTCGGGTCGGTGATGACACCCCGAACCGCCGACGCCGCGACTGTTGCAGGAGAGCCGAGGTATATGTCCGCTTCCGGGCTCCCCATTCGGCCCTGAAAGTTCCGTGTGCTTGCGGTGATGCAGACCTCGCCGTCTCCCAGGACACCCATATGTCCGCCGTAACACGCGCCGCAGGTCGAGTTCGTAACGACCGCGCCTGCATTCATCAGCGTCTCGACATAGCCTTTCGCCATTGCCTCCTGGAGGACGGACTGGCTGCCTGGTGTCACGATCATTCGCACACCGGGCGCCACTTGCCGGCCAATGAGTATCTCGGCCGCTACAGCAAAATCCTCGATCCGTCCATTCGCGCAGGAACCGATAAAGGCCTGGTCGATCTTCGCCTCGCCAAGCTCTCGCGCCGGGGCAGCGTTGTGGGCCACCTTGTTCGGCAGGACGACTAACGGTTCAAGCGCGGAGACATCAATCCGGATCGTTTCTTCGTAGTTGGCGTCAGGGTCCGGCGCGACCGGGTCGTAAGGTTTCGATGCCCGGTCCTTCAGGTGTGCCGCGAGCACCGCGTCGTGCGGGAAAAGAGAAAACTCCGCCGAGAGCTCGGCTGACAATGTCGCAAGCGTAAACCGGCCCTGCATGGGCATTGCGGCAACGGCATCACCGCCCCATTCGAGGTTGTGTCCCGGAAAAGCGCCGTGGACGTGCGCGATGTGATGCAGGATATCGCGCGCATAGACGCGGTCGCTCAGCTCACCTTCCAGAATGATCTTTATTGTCGACCCGACCATGTACCACGCCTGGCCCTTGCAGAGGGCATACATCATGTCCGCCAGGCCGAGACCTCGTGCTAGGCAATTGAGGGCACCGGACGAGCAGGAATGGGAATCGTCACAGGCAATCGTCATGCCCGGAAGGGCCAAGCCGTCCTCTCCGAGCACCACATGCGCGATCCCGTGGCGCCCCTCGGCGTAGAACTTCTCGATTCCGAATCGCTCGACGAACGCCCGCATACGCTTCATCGCATTTGCCGCCGCGATACTGGGTGCTGGCACGGTATGGTCCGCTACTACGACGATCTTATCAGGGTCGAAGACGCGGGTCGGTGTCTGGTGTCCCCCTGTGATGCCGAATACGATATCAAGGTCGACCACGAGGTCGAGGTCCGCCATCACGATATCGCCGGGCGAGACCCGAGGCTGTCCGGAATGGGCGGATAAAATTTTTTCAGTAATCGTCTGTCCCAATTTTCCTACCCCAAGTCGAAGCGAAGGAAGCGCATGACCTCGTCGAGGTCGTTAACCGCCTCAAACCGCGCGAGCACATCAGCGAGAGCCGCGCTGTCGTTATCGTCCAGTTTGCCGGCTATGCAGTCGGCGTATTTCGCCGCACGGTCCGCTGCGTCGAACGGGTCGTGGATCGTCCCGCGCGGGTGTGCACGGGTTGTTTCGAAGACGGTTCCGTCCTTCAGGCGTACCGTCACTTCGTGATCGGGAGGTGTCTCGCCCGCTCGTTCGCGTTCCACTGGAAACGCATCCATCGTGATCCGTGGGATGAGGGCACGGAGCTCCGGTCGGGATACGGCTTCGGGAGCGAAGTCGGCAATCCGAAGATGATCCTGCACCAAGCCGAGCGCCAGGCAGTATTGCATGGAAAACTTGGCTTCCCGGTCGTTCTGCGGATCGTCGTAGGACAGGTTGCGTTTGTTCGAACTGCCAACGACCGTATGGACGCTGTCGACCTGATCCGCCGTGAAGCCGTGTTCCCGCCGCAAATCGAGGACGGCATCAAGGCATTTGTGGGTTGATGCGCAGCAGGGATGGCGTTTGGGGACGATACCGTGCTCCAGAATCGCGAGCGTCTGTCCGAAACCGTCAAGTGCATTCTCCCATCCTGGCGGGAACTTGCCTCCGAAGAGTTCGAGGAAACCCATCGGTGCTTCCAGGACCTCCATTCGTCCCTCGAGACCGGCCGCGGAAAGTTGCGCGGATGTTATGGCCTGTTGTGCCGCCAGGCCGGCGTGGAAGGACTTGGCCATCGAGCCGAATTGCGCCTTGGGTCCGCCTGCCATGGAGGTGCCCAGACTGAGCGCATGTGCCATTCCGGCCCGATCCAGCCCGAGCAAACGGGAACAGGCGCCTGCGGTGGCAATCTCGATGATCGTCGAAGTTGAGTGCCATCCGATATTATAGTGTGACCAGTTAACGCCCCGACCGAGCGCCATGCCGATTTCGAAGCCGACGATATAGGCGTCGACAACTTGTTTGCCGGTGGCGCCGACAGCCTCCCCGAGCGCCAACAGCGCTGGCACTTGCACCGCCGAGGTGTGTCCGAGTACCACTTGAACGTTGTCGTCGTAATCGAGCGCGTGCGCTGCGGCGCCATTGGCCATGGCCGCCCAGGGTGCGGGCGCTTTTTCGCTTTGTCCGACGACCGAGGAGGTCCCGCTGCCCCAATGGGTGATACCTTTACGCACCTTGACCGGACAAAGGTCGTCCGCGCCGGCAACCATACACGCGACGGTGTCTTCGATGGCCTGTGCCGCCCTCTCGCGCGCCAATTCAGGCCATTCCGCGGATGCCTCCGCGGCCCAATTGGCGAGGGTTTCCAGAACCGGTTCGTCTTTCGTATGCGCCTGATCGAGCGCCATCGCAAATCCTCCGAAGCGAATTGCTGTTCCATAAACATGGCGCGCCAGTCCGCAGGAGGGAAGCCTGGGGTCAGCGCGTCAGCCGGGAGAGAACCCGGCCCGCCGTCTCGGTGCCCGAACGATGGGCGCCATGTACCGTGCCATACGCATCGACCGTGTGAGCCTCACCTGCAAAATACAAACGGCCGCCGAGAGGCTCCGCGAGCAGCTTTCGGCCTTCCGCGGCACCCGGTAGGGCGGATGAATACCCGCCGCCGATATGGGGGTCGGCGCACCAACCCGTCGTCTTTGTGCTTGTGATCTCCCGCCGGATCGTCGAACCGAAGACCTCGACAAGCTGGTCGATTGCAAAATCGGTCATTGCCGCCTCACCCGCCGCGGCTATGTCGCGGGCGAAGCGTCCCGCCATGTAGGCGACGGCGATATTCTCTCCGAAGGGTCTGATCTGAAATTGGGCGATTTCGGGCGTCGTATGCAGGAATGCCAGATGCGCGTCTTCTAAGCCAAAGACGTCGCGGTCGAACGCGAAGGCGACCTTCTCCGCCTCGCCGAGGGGGATTCCTTCAACCGCTCCGAGGAAGTTATCCGGCAATGCCGGTAAGAAGGTAATCACATCCTGCCCGAGGACGGCATTGGAGACCGTCACGATCGCGACGGATGCCACTAGGCGACCCCGGTCTGTCTCGATTGCAACACCAGGTCCCGACCAATCGATGCGCCGGACCGGCGTGGCGGTTTCAACTGGAATGCCGGCGGCGTATCGGGTCAGCAGTGCGCCGTATCCGCACCAGACGCGTTTGTTGCCGGTATCGTCACGGTACTGCCAGTCGTCATGCGCGGAACTGCGATCCGGTTCCATGCCGGAGAGCGCAGCATACCAAGACTCGAATGTGGGGCGGAATAAGTGGTGTGGCGGCAAGGCATTGCCAACGGCTTGGTCTTGGTACGCGACGCCGAGAGCCGCGATGCGGTCGAACGCCAGGTCGCAGTAAGACTCGTAGTCATCGATCAGCACTTCCTCCGCCCAACCGGCGCCGGACCACACGTGCCGATTCTCGACGACAGGCACTAGCGGTATGCCTTCGCTTTCCGCATAACGGGCGAAGAAGTTGCGCCCTTGGTCGTGGAGCCAGTGCGCCCCCGTGTCCCAGGCGATGCCCACGCTATCAACATCCGTGAAGGCGCGGCCGCCAATGCGGTCCTTCGCTTCGAGGACAATCACACGAACGCCCGCGCCCCGCAGGGTGTGCGCCGCCGCCAGACCGGCCGCGCCCGCGCCGATAATCGCGACTTCGGGATCTCCTGCCACGTCGCCTCCATCCCGTAAACGTGAAAGCCTGCCCGCTGAGAGACCTTGCGGGCGGCACCGCTGCACCCCAATATCTTAATCAGGAATGCCAGACACGGGAATATCGATCATGTTTTTCCTTCCGCCCAAAAAAGTTCAGATGCCGACGCCGGACAGCGCTTTGCCCGGCCGCGAGACGGAAATGCCGGTGCCGTCGGCCCATTTCGTAAATAAGAACCCGCTGAAGCCGCCGTTCCCGCAGGGGACCGAGTTGGCGCTGTTCGGCCTTGGATGTTTCTGGGGGGCGGAACGGCTGTTCTGGCAGACCGAAGGTGTGTTTTCGACCTCGGTTGGTTATGCCGCGGGATACACGCCGAACCCCACGTATGAGGAGGTTTGTTCCGGCGGCACGGGCCACAACGAGGTGGTCCGCGTGGTCTATCACCCGACGGCTGTCTCTTTCGAATCGCTATTGCGTGTTTTCTGGGAAGGGCACGACCCGACCCAGGGGATGCGCCAGGGCAACGATGTTGGCACGCAGTACCGCTCCGGCGTCTACGTTTATTCGGACGCCCAGCGCGCGGCCGCGGAAGCTTTGCGTGACGTCTATCAGGCTTCCCTCGTGAAGGCAGAATACCCCAAGATTACGACGGAAATTATCGAGGCGCCCGAGTTCTATTACGCCGAGGACTATCATCAGCAGTACCTCGCCAAGAACCCAGGTGGCTATTGCGGTCTCGGTGGGACCGGCGTCAGCTGTCCCGCTGGTGTCGGAGTTGCGGCGGAATAGGCCTTACATCGGCTTGATCATCGTCAGCTTCGGCTTCACTAGTCCGAAGAAGACGTCCATTCCTTCGAAGCGCCAACCGAGATGTGTGGCGCACCCTCCGCAGATAGCGATCCGCCAGACATAGCCATCGAACTAAGAAAAATCTGCTGTCGCGTCGCCGGGGACCTCCATGCCCGGCGCTTACCTGAAACAGAGCACCCGGAAGACGATTCCGGCCGGATAGAATCCTATGTGGCCTCTATCAGCCGAACGTCTTTTCCAGAAAGGTGATCACACCGCCCGCGAAAGCGTCGTTGCGGTCGCCGGCGACCATGTGGCCAGCCTCCGCGACGTCGACGAATTCCGCATGCGGGACAAGGCGCATAAAGTCCTCCACGTTGGCGAGGCTCACCACGTCGCTGCTGCCGCCGCGCACCAGCAGGGTCGGGATGGAAATCCGTGATGCAGCCGCGCTGATCGCTTCCGACGCAGCCTCCTCATGCGGGTGCCGCCGTTCGAGGAATTTCGGGTCCCAATGCCAATACCATCGGCCGTTCTTCCGCAGGCGAAGATTTTTCTTGAGGCCGCTGACATCCTTTGGGCGGGAGCGGTGTTCGCGGTACTCAGCTACGGCGTCGGCGGCGTCCTCGACCGTCTCGAATCCGTCCGGATGCTTGTTCATGAATGCCAGGATGCGCTCGACACCTTTCGTCTCGATCTTCGGCGTGATGTCGACCAGGACCAACGCCCGGCAGAGGTCCGGCAACCCATTGCCGACGACGAAAGTCGCCGTCCGTCCGCCAAGGGACGCACCCACAAGCACCGCTTTGCGGCCGAGCGTTGCCAGAACCGCATTGATATCGGCGGCGAAGTGTTCCGCCTCGTAATCGCCTTCCTCCGACCAGCCGCTGTCGCCGTGCCCTCGTAGGTCGATACTGATCGTCTGCCATCCACGCTCAGCGAGGAGCTCCGCCGCACCACCCCATGAATGCCGCGTCTGGCCGCCGCCATGCATGAACAGGATCGGGTTGGCGTCCGGGTCGCCCCGTACGTCGGCGACAAGCGTCACGCCGCCGGAGCCCACGTATTCTATGGTCTCCACCGTCATCAACCGGCAACGTGTTCCGTGAAGGTACGCCCGAGAAACTCCATCAACGCATCGGTGAATATGTCGTTCTTGTCGCCGGCGACCATGTGGCCCGCATCGGCGACATCGATGAACTGCGCCGTCGGTAGCAGTTCGAGGAAGTCCTTCACGCCTTCGGGGCTTACCACATCGCTGCTGCCGCCCCGAATTAACAGGGTCGGCACCTTGATGTTCGGCGTTACCTCGCGCACCCGCTCGACACGGGAGGGATCCTCGCGGTCACGCCGGTCGATGTATTTCGGGTCCCAATGCCAGTACCAGCGCCCATCCGCCTTGAGGCGAAGGTTTTTCTTCAGGCCGCTGATGTCCTTTGGGCGCGAGCGGTGCTCGCGATAGGCGGCAACCGCGTCCGCCGCCGCCTCCAGGTCCGGGAAGCCGTCGAGGTTGGCGCGCATGAACTGTTGAATACGCGCAACGCCTT